>NZ_CAKLPX010000003.1:0-300000 GCF_923077115.1 Sinobacterium norvegicum | reverse complement strand
CCGCAAACGATTAAAGCCGATGCCAACAGTGTTTACCTGCAGCATATTTTGGCCGGCAAGGTCATCGCTCTCGATCACGAGCCGGTGGAGATCACCTCCAAGGAAGAGTTTGACGCCATGCGTATGGGCGGGCTCACCGGTCATTTGGTTGTTCCCTTGGAGGTCCGTGGCGAGATCTGGGGCGCCATCGCCGCCGCCCGATTCGGCGAGCACCCTGGCTGGGATGATGCGTTGATTCAACGGGTGAAATCAATCGGTCAATTTCTCGCCTCAGTCTATGACCGTTACAAATTGTGGATAACAACGCAGGAGCAACAACAAAAACTGGCGCTGTTATCTCGCCATCTGATGCAAAGCCAGGAGGATGAACGACGCTTGCTGGCCCGCGAACTACACGATAATTTCTCCCAACGGATGGCCCTGCTCAGCCTCAACACCGGCGCTATAGTCGATGCCATCGAACACGGCGAGGCCAGCCTGGCACCGGCGCAGGAGGTCTACCACAGCGTGCAACAGCTGGCCAAGGATATGCAGGCCCTGTCTCGCTCACTGCACCCCGCTATTTTGGAAGACCTTGGCTTAGAGGCCGGTTTGGTGGCCGAATGCCGTCGAGTGGAACGATTAAAACCGCTGACCATCCACTGCTTTATCGATGAAATACCCTCGCTCAATCTCGATATCAGCCTCAATATTTACCGCATTCTGCAGGAATCGCTGAACAACGTGCTCAAACATGCCCCCGCGGCAACCAGTATCTTGGTCACCCTGGCCTATACCAACCAGCAACTGCTGTTCTCCGTCGCCGACGATGGCCAGGGCATCGACGGTGAGCTCAGTGAAAAACTCGGCAGCCTTGGCTTGGTCAGCATTGCCGAGCGTGCCATCCAGTGTGGCGGCGCAGCAGAGTTTCTTAGCCCCGATGACGGCGGTTTCGAAGTTGTCGTCACCATCCCTTATGTGGAGTCGGTTCAATGAGCAAATTATTACTGGCCGATGATCATCAAATCGTGGCTCAGGGTGTCGCCAGCTTTCTGCAAACCGAACACCAGATTTTAGCCATCGCACAGAGCGGCGAAGAACTGGTCGCGCTGGCCAAAGAGCTGCAACCCGAGGTTATCATCACCGATGTCAGTATGGGCGATATGACCGGCATCAGCGCCTGTCGGCTGATCAAAAAATACAGCCCCGGCATTAAAGTCATCTGCCTCAGCATGCACGATGAGGTCGAGTATGTAGAGGGTGCCATCGCTGCCGGTGCCGACGGATACGTGCTTAAGCACCAGGCCGGCGAAGAATTAAAAAATGCCATCGAAGCCGTCTTGCACAATCAAAAATACATTACGCCAGCGGTGACACTAAAGCCACAATCGGCCCAATTATCACCTCGGCAAATCGATGTTATTCAGCTGCTTGCCCAGGGTTTAGCCGCCAAACAAGTGGCCGACAAACTGTGCATATCCCGTCGCACCGTCGAATTTCATAAATACGCGGCGATGAAATTACTGGGGGTCAAAACCAATGCCAAGTTGATCCAATACGCCATCGAACACGGGCTGGTCACTTAATGAAACATCGTATCGCTTATTTATTATTGATGGCTGCCATCTTTTCAGTCAGCTTAACCGCTGCGGCCCAGCCGAGTACATATACGCCGGCCCAGGCCTTTGCCGCTGCCGAGCAGAATAACCCCGAGGCACAACAACAGCTTTCCTATATAGCACAGGATATCTCTCAATCCGATGACGACCGGATCAAGGCACTGCAGCAACTGGTGCGATTCCCCGGCAACAATGCCCTCGTTGCTATTGTTCGCGCCCTGCAACAGGACAATATTCCCCTGCAGTTGGCCGCCATAGATGCCGCCGCCCCCTATAACACATCACAGCGCTGGCGCTTGCTGAGCGAACTATTAACAGCCGAAAACGTCAGCCTCAGCAATGCCGCCGCCATCGACTTACTGCGCAGCTGGGCAACGCTGACGCCGGTGCAACAGCAGCAGTTAGCCCCAGCGGTTGAACGCTACACGATGCAACTCAACAGCCAAACACCGCAGGCACCAGCACTGATCGAGCTGGCCTCTATCTATCATCTGCAGCAACGCTGGCCGCTGAGTCAACAGCACTATCTGTCTGCGCTGGTACTGCAGCCCGACAACGCCAGCCTGTACAGTCAACTTGCCGATAGCTACCATCAGCAAAACGACAACAACACCGCCATCGAGGTATTGCAGCGCGGCCTGGTACAGCTGCCCGACAACGCGGTATTGCACTACAACCTAGGGCTGGCATTGCTGCGACAACAAGCGACACAACCGGCACTCACCGCACTGGCCAAGGCCTCTCAGCTCGAGCCTGAAAACGCCCAGTATTGGTATGTCTACGGCCTTGCCTTGGAGCGCCATGATCTGTCACACGCCTATCAGGTATTGGAACAGTCAGTACTGCTATCCAAACAGCCTCAAATACTCTTCGCCCTCTGTGATATGCAGGTGAGAAACCACAGCTCGCAAGCCGAACAATGCATCGACCGCTTGGCACTGATAGCGCCACCGGAGGCCGTCAGCCTACTCGATGAGAAACGCCGTCAGCTGTAACTTTGCTGCAATATTGGTTGACCCAGCCCGTTCATCGCCGGTAATAAGTACTTGCTGCAGCCGTATGAGTAAAACTGCTCACACATGCACGAAGTGAGATTATAAAACCCGTTTTTTATGCTATTTTACTTTATGGATTATTGTCTAATAGGATGTAGATCAAGATATTAGAGGTGGACAATAGTTAATATATTGCCATTATTAATTTCCACTGTTTTTACACATTCATGAAGGATTATTTATGTCTAAGCAAAAAAAACGTGTCGAACAAGATCTACTCGGCGAGCGCGAGATTCCAGCCCAGGCCTACTATGGCATTCATGCACAACGTGCCATCGATAACTTCCAAATCAGCGGCCGTACCATTAACGATGCACCGCAGTTTATTCGCGGCATGGTACAAACGAAAAAAGCCGCGGCCCTGGCCAACGGTGATCTCGGCACCATCGACCCTGCCATTGCCGACGCCATTGTTAACGCCTGCGACCTGATGCTCGAAACCGAAAAAGGCTTCGATCAATTTAATATCGATTTATTCCAAGGCGGCGCCGGCACCTCGGTTAATATGAACACCAACGAGGTATTGGCTAATATCGCCCTGGAAATGCTGGGCCACGAGAAAGGCCAGTACGACATCATCAACCCCAACGATCATGTCAATAAGTGCCAGTCGACTAACGACGCCTACCCCACCGGCTTTCGTGTCTCTGTCGTCAAAGAGTGTGAGGATTTACTGGCCGCTGTTGAATACCTGTCACAGGCCTTAAAAGACAAGGCCGAGGAATTCAGCGACGTGTTGAAAATGGGACGCACCCAGTTACAGGATGCGGTACCGATGACACTGGGGCAAGAGTTTCACGCCTTTGCCGTCACCCTCTATGAAGAGCTGAAAGTCATTAAACTCACCCAGAGCTTATTGCTTGAGGTCAACCTCGGTGCCACCGCCATCGGCACCGGGCTGAACACCCCGGCGGCATACTCGACCATTGCCATTAAGCATTTGGCCGAGGTCACCGGCTACCCCTTCGTGGCAGCGGAAGACTTGGTTGAAGCCACCTCCGACTGCGGCGCCTACGTCAGCTTATCGAGTGCACTCAAGCGAGCAGCGGTCAAGCTGGGCAAAATCTGTAACGATTTACGCCTGCTCAGCAGCGGACCCCGCACCGGCTTGAACGAGATCAACCTGCCAGAAATGCAAGCGGGTTCATCAATCATGCCGGCCAAGGTTAACCCGGTCATTCCCGAAGTGGTCAACCAGGTGGCCTTTAAGGTCATCGGCAACGACGTCACCATTACCATGGCCGCCGATGCCGGTCAGTTACAGCTTAATGTGATGGAACCGGTGATTGCCCAAAGCCTTTTTGAGTCAATCGAACTACTAAAAAATGCCTGCCGTACGCTGGCAGACAAATGTATTAAGGGTATTACCGCCAACGAGGAGGTGTGCTTTAACTCGGTGCTGAACTCTATTGGCATCGTCACCTACCTCAACCCATTAATCGGCCACCACGCCGGTGATAAGGTCGGTAAAATCTGCGCCGAAACCGGTAAGAACGTGAGAGAGGTGGTATTGGAACTCGGCCTGTTAAACGAGCAACAGCTCGATGAAATATTGTCGGTAGAAAATTTAAAAAACCCTATTTATAGTGCTAAGTTGCATACCAACGAATAAATAAAAAGCGCTGACTTGGCTCTACAAGAATTTTATTTTTTGATCAGAGGTGGTTATGTTTTTTTTACAATTATGTATTGTGTTATTTTTTATCTGGGCTGGAGCCCGGTTAGGCGGCATCGGTATTGGCCTGATGGGTGCCGCCGGTGTCTTGGTATTAACCTGGGGCATGGGCTTACCCGCCGGTAGCATCCCCGTCGATGTGATTCTTATCATCGCCACTGTCATTACCTGTATTGGCGTGTTGCAAATTGCCGGTGGCCTCGATTGGCTGATTGTCCGCGCAGAACGATTACTGCGTAACAACCCCAAGCACATTAATATCATCGGCCCGGTAATCACCTACTTGCTCACCCTCGGTGCCGGCACGGGCATGACGGCTTTCTCGGTACTGCCGGTGATTGCCGATGTCGCCAAGAGCCAGGATATCAAACCGACCTCGGCACTGGCCTTGTCCGCCGTTGCCAGCCAGGTGGCGATTACCGCTTCCCCTATCTCCGCCGCCGTGGTGTTTTTCTCCGGCATACTCGAGCCATTAGGTGTCAGCTATTTAGAACTGCTGGCCATTGTTATCCCCTCATCACTGGGTGCTGTTATTTTGATTTCGGTGATTGTGAACATGCTGCCCAGCAAACCGTTATCGCAGGATGAAGGCTATCAACAGCGAGTAAAAGATGGCCTGGTCGAAGACTACAAGGCCGAGAAAATCACCGTCGCCGACGGTGCCGGACGCGCTGTCGGTATCTTTATGCTTGCCGTCGCCACCATTATTACCTACGCCTCGGCCATCAGCGACAAGATCGGCTTGATTACCAATCCACCACTGAGCCGCGATGAGGCCATTATGGCGATTATGCTGACGGCAGCCGGTATTATTATGATGCTGAGCAAGGTAGAGCCTGAGAAAGTGATCAGCGCCTCGACCTTCAAATCTGGCATGACAGCGATTATTTGTATCATTGGTGTGGCATGGCTGGGCTCGACCTTTATTGCCGCCCATATCGACACCATCAAAGAGTCTTCTGGTGCACTGCTGCAATCTCACTCGTGGTTATTAGCCGTGGCGCTGTTTGGTGCCTCCATGTTGCTATACTCACAGGCCTCGACCACCAAGGTGCTGATGCCTGCGGCGCTGGCCATTGGCGTTTCGCCGCTGGCTGCGATTGCCGCCTTCCCCTGTGTCTCGGCGCTGTTTGTATTACCCACCTACCCAACACTGATTGCCTCCTGTCAGTTTGATACCACCGGCTGTACCAAGGTAGGTAATTATGTCTTTGACCACCCCTTTATTTTACCCGGTACCGCGATACTGGTAACCGCTGTTATCTTCGGCTATGGCATGGGCGGTATCGTCCTAGGCTGACCGTATAAATGTTGATATCGATGCAATCTTCGCCACTGAAAAAGCGCAGATTGTCATCGATTTTCCTGCTGACAGGACGACTAAAAACAATTTTCTACACACTAAAAAGGTGATTAATAATGCGCGTTGTTGAAACCGATATTGTCATTGTAGGCGCCGGTGGCGCCGGCCTCCGAGCAGCCATTGCCGCGGCAGAAAAAGACAGCCAACAGAAAATCAGCTTAATTTCTAAGGTCTACCCAATGCGGTCGCACACCGTGGCGGCGGAGGGCGGTTCCGCCGCCGTGGTACAGGACCACGACTCACTGGAAAACCATTTTAACGATACCGTCGCCGGTGGCGATTGGTTGTGTGACCAGGATGTGGTCGACTACTTTGTCGCCAACTCCAAGCGTGAACACGTACAGATGGAACACTGGGGCTGCCCCTGGACGCGCAAAGAAGATGGTTCGGTCAATGTTCGTG
Source organism: Sinobacterium norvegicum (assembly GCF_923077115.1). Taxonomy (NCBI): domain Bacteria; kingdom Pseudomonadati; phylum Pseudomonadota; class Gammaproteobacteria; order Cellvibrionales; family Spongiibacteraceae; genus Sinobacterium; species Sinobacterium norvegicum. The sequence goes on along the minus strand of NZ_CAKLPX010000003.1, from coordinate 293,907 downwards.
CCTTCGGCGGCATGAAGGTCGAGCGCACCTGGTTTGCCGCCGATAAAACCGGCTTCCACATGCTCCACACCCTGTTCCAAACCTCGATGAAATACCCCAGCATCGAACGCTTCGACGAGTATTTCCTCACCGATTTAATCGTCGTCGATGATCGCTGTCAGGGCTGTGTGGCGATTGAAGTCAAAACTGGCGAGGCCGTCATCTTTGCCGCCAAGGCCGTGATACTCGCCACCGGCGGCGCCGGACGCATCTTCCGCTTTAATACCAACGGCGGCATCGTCACCGGCGATGGTATGGCCGCGGCCTTCCGAGCCGGTGCCGGTTTACGTGATATGGAATTTGTCCAATACCACCCCACCGGTATGCCCGGGTCTGGTCTGTTAATGACCGAGGGCTGTCGCGGTGAGGGCGGCGTTCTGCTCAACAAACACGGCGAGCGCTATTTAAAAGATTATGAATTGGGGCCTGAAACACCGCTGGGCAAGCCGGAAAACAAAACCATGGAACTTGGCCCCCGTGACAGATTATCCCAGGCCTTTTGGCATGAGCATCGCAAGGGCAACACCATAGAACATCCGTTAGGTGATGTGGTCATGCTCGACCTGCGCCACCTCGGCAAGGAAAAAATCGAGCTGCGCCTGCCGCTGATCTGCCACCTGGCGCGAGAATACCTTGGCGTCGACCCGGTCACCGATCCGATTCCCGTGCGCCCGGCCGTACACTACACCATGGGCGGCATACGCACCAACGTCCACTGCGAGGCCGACATCCCCGGCCTCTATGCCGCCGGTGAGTGCTCCAGTGTCGGCATGCACGGTGCCAACCGCCTCGGCTCCAACTCGCTGGCCGAAATCATCGTCTTCGGCCGCGTCGCCGGTGAGCAGGCCACCGAATTCGCCGCCACTCACCCCGACAGATCCATCGAAGACATTACCACCAGCGGTCAACAGCTGGTCGATGCCATTGCCGGTTTAAGAGCCAGCAAAGGCAATGAGAGCGTCGGCGAACTGCGCCAAAGCCTGGTCAAGGCCATGGAGGATTACTTTGGTATTTATCGCCTCGGCGATGAGATGCAGGCCGGTGTCGATGCCGTTGCCGATCTGCGCCGACGGTTTAATCAGATCGGTCTAAAAGATGACAGCCTGGCCTTTAACACCGAAATTTTACTGGCCTACGAGCTTAAATCCTGCCTCGAAGTCGCCCATGCCATGGCCGTCAGCGCGCTCAACCGCAAGGAATCTCGCGGTGCCCATCAGCGCCTCGATGGCTTCGAGCAGCGTGACGATGAGAACTTCTTGAAACATTCGATCACTCACTATGACGGTGAACAAGCGCCAAAGCTGGACTATCAAGACGTTAATATTACCCGTTCAAAACCAGCGGCCCGACTCTACGGCGCAGCCGCTGACGCCGCTAAAGCGCAACCCCAAGGAGGTGCATAATGGACAAGGTTAGCGACAATAACGGTGCCACCATCGACGCCACGGATATCAAAACCCTGCGTATTGAAATACAGCGCTATCTGCCCGACAGCGATGACGAACCCCGGTACGAGCACTTCGACATACCCTACGACGAAAACTGGTCGCTGCTCGACGCACTGCAACACATTAAAGAGGATGTCGACCCAACGCTGTCCTATCGCTGGTCCTGTCGCATGGCTGTCTGTGGCTCCTGCGGCATGGTCATCAACGGCAAAGAGAAGTTAGCTTGCGAGACGTTTATCCGCGACTACTATCCCGGCAAGATGCGGTTGCAGCCACTCAACAACTTTACCATCGAGCGTGACCTCGTCGTCGATCAAGAGGATTTTTTGGCCAAGCTTGAGGCGGTTAAGCCCTATATTATCGATGCGGCGGCGGCTACCAAGCCGCCCAAACCAAAGAAGCAACAGCAGATTGCTGCCAACGGTGAATACAAACAGCTGCCCAAGCAGGTGGCGATGTTCAGCCAGTACAGCGACTGCATCAACTGTCTGCTGTGCTACTCGGCCTGTCCGCAGTTTGGCCTCAATCCCGACTTCGTCGGCCCCTCGGCAATAGCGTTAGCTCACCGTTACAACGTCGACAGCCGCGACTACGGCAGCGATCAACGACTGGAAACGCTGAACAGTAAAGACGGTGTATGGAGCTGTACCTTTGTCGGCTACTGCTCTGAGGTTTGCCCCAAATCGGTCGACCCGGCCTCGGCTATTCAGCAACAAAAAATCAGCGGCCTGACCGACTGGGCGCTGTCTAAACTACCCGGAGGGTCTTGATCATGAGTCGTAAACCGTATACGCCAAAATTGTCTAAAACCTGGTATTTAGACAACCCCTTCTTTACCAAATACATGGTACGTGAGGGTTCGTCGATTCTGATGGCCTACTTCTGCCTTAACCTGTTAGCCGGGTTTTCCAGCCTGGTCAGCGGCGAGATGGCATGGAATAACTGGCTGGCGGCACAGTCAAACCCGGTACTGTGGCTGCTCAATATTGCCAGCTTACTGCTGTGCAGTTACCACACCATTACCTGGTTTTCGATTGCCCCCAGAGTGGCACCACCGGTGTTTATCGGTGATAAAAGATTGCCACTGAGCGCCATTGGCATTGTCCACTGGCTTACCTTTGTCATCGCCAGCATCGCCGTCATTGGCGGCGCTCTCATCGCCTAAGAGGAATTGAATGATGAAATGGAAACATAACGAGCCTTTCTTTTGGGCCATGTTCGGAGCGGGCGGCGTCGTATCCTCCTTCGTGCTACCGGCTATTATCGCCGTCATCGCCATCGCCGTTCCCATGGGCTGGGTCAGCCTCGACTATCAATCGATGCACGCCTTTGCCGACCATTGGTTGGGCGGTATTATCATCGCGGCGGTGATCTCGCTGTCGCTGTGGCATGCCATGCACCGTATCTTCCACGGTTTACACGATGTCGGCATCCACGCCGGCCCGGCAACCAAAATGGCCAGTTACGGCCTCGCCGCCATGGCCACGGGTTTGTCGGTGGCGTTTTATTTTATGCTGTAAGCCGTAGACACGGCCTCGAATGCAATGTTCGAGGCCATTTTTTTAACCTAATTCCTCTCACCTCTGCCAGAACCTGAGCCAACGAACGACGCGCCATCAGTCACCGCCCGCTGCCATGATCGGGCTGCGCTTTTGGCACAACAACAAAGATCAGGCCTCACTTTGCACGCCACAAGTACGTCCCTGTAAACTCGGCGCCAGCCTCCCTGCTGCGATGGCACTGTGGCGACATCGGCAGTCACTGGGAAGTGAGGCGCTTCGATCGACAGAAGCACTGTATGTAAATACAGTAAAAATAGTAATATTGCCCCTCTTTTCCGCATAACGCCGAGAATAATGTAAGTTATTTCAGAATACCTTGTAGTTTCAGCAAGATATATGCATAAATTAAGGGATACATATGGCAGGTTATACCGACTGCAGCGGCAAGCATTAAAAACAGTACGATTCCGCTCATTTTTTGTCGAATAAGTTGCTGCCTTAATAAACAATAAATATTAACTACTTACTGGCTTAATTCGGCAATACTAAAAGGGTGATAGGCGGAACGTTCCGCTTTATGGGGGATTTGGGGTGTTATACCGACTCTTCCTAGGTTTTTCGTTATTACCGACTAGTCAGTAGAATAAGCGTTATGTGTCTAGATAGGTTCCTGAAAGGTGAGCATGATAATTAGGGTTTTTAGCGTAATTACAGGGCTGTGCTTCATCATTGTATTTGGTGTAATGATTTTTATCGGGCAGGACGGGTTGCTGTCTCAATTATGCGGAATAATGACTGGCTTATTGTTTTTTGTTTATGGAATACTAGGACCCAATAAAATGGGCAAATACCTACCAGGCATGGTGAAGAAAATTGGCTAAAAGACACATAACAAAACGGTCAATGAACGCCTGCGGCTGGACAGCTTTAAGCGCTGCTTCGCAGCAAAGCTGCCCATTACCTAAGCGTTAGGCTCTACAAAAAATCACTATCGAGATTATTTTACAATGACAAAAGTTACATACTTAATATTAATCACTCTTGTTTTATCTGCTCTTTCTGGCTGCGGTTCAGTAGCAAGCGGAGCCAAGTTTCAAGACTATCAATCCACTATTCAAAGCACTGGCAGCACTGCTAATGTAATTGTTTTTAGGCCAGACAGAGTGACAGGCAGTGGTGACACTATGCTTATATTCGCTAACGGAGAAAGTAAAGGTGAGCTATTGCCAGTTGGGTTTCTAGCATTTGATATTCCAATAAAAGACACAACCCTCCACACTGATACCGCAGGAATTGATAGACAGTACGCTCTACAGCCTAAAGCAGGTGAAACCTATTATTTCATCACAGAATTCAGCAACTATGTTATGACCGGAGCTTGGGATTTAGTGCCTACTACAGACTCCTCGACCATCTCTGACATGAGCGAACTGAAAGAGTCCGTAAAACCCTAACAAGTCAAAGCACCCGGAATTGTAAATGCCGTCACTTTTTTTGAAAAAACACACAAAAAAACCGCCAACATCCACAATCCGGTGTTTGAGGCGTTAGCCCTAGGGAATATTAGGAAGATCATGCAAACATCCAAGGAGGTCATTGAGCTTCTGGATCAATAGGGTCAGAGTCATTGATCTACTCTATTCACCAAAAACTGGGCCGACCTTCTATCGCCACCTCTGCTCGCAGGCTCGGCAGGCCGCCCCGTTTTCTCCTCAATCTGAGCCTTAAAGTGATCGCTCCCAAGCACCCAGGCTTTATTTGTCGCTTGCCGAACAGCAATAATGTCACGATCCTCCATTTTCCCTTGGATTAAAAGCCGGTAGTGCTGCTGACGCTCGCCATCCGTTTTGCCCAAGCGCAGATACTCTTCATGCGGGACCACTAACCCGATGCGTTTACCGACACCATTGTGTCGATAGCTAGACCAAGTATATTCCGCAGCATGCTGAACCATGCCCGCCCGCACCGGGTTTAACTCAATGTACTGGTAGACCGTCAGCACATAACGTTCAGAATCCACCAGCGTGGACTTATAGCGCCCCTCCCACAGGGTACCCGTTCGTCCATAGGTAAAATTAAAATATTGCACATACCTTCGCCCCAGTGATTGCATCATGCGACCAACCCCTTTTGCATCCACGGGTGTTACCAATAAGTGAACATGATTGGTCATCAGTACAAAAGCATGAATGGACACTTGGTACTGCGCAGCGGCATCGTATAAAAAAGAGAGGTAAGCTTTGTAATCTGACTCATCATAAGATCAATAGGGTCAGAGTCATTGATCTACTCTATTCACCAAAAACTGGACCGACCTTCTATCGCCACCTCTGCTCGCAGGCTCGGCAGGCCGCCCCGTTTTCTCCTCAATCTGAGCCTTAAAGTGATCGCTCCCAAGCACCCAGGCTTTATTTGTCGCTTGCCGAACAGCAATAATGTCACGATCCTCCATTTTCCCTTGGATTAAAAGCCGGTAGTGCTGCTGACGCTCGCCATCCGTTTTGCCCAAGCGCAGATACTCTTCATGCGGGACCACTAACCCGATGCGTTTACCGACACCATTGTGTCGATAGCTAGACCAAGCATATTCCGCAGCATGCTGAACCATGCCCGCCCGCACCGGGTTTAACTCAATGTACTGGTAGACCGTCAGCACATAACGTTCAGAATCCACCAGCGTGGACTTATAGCGCCCCTCCCACAGGGTACCCGTTCGTCCATAGGTAAAATTAAAATATTGCACATACCTTCGCCCCAGTGATTGCATCATGCGACCAACCCCTTTTGCATCCACGGGTGTTACCAATAAGTGAACATGATTGGTCATCAGTACAAAAGCATGAATGGACACTTGGTACTGCGCAGCGGCATCGTATAAAAAAGAGAGGTAAGCTTTGTAGTCTGACTCATCATAAAAACAAGCCTCGCGGTAATTACCCCGCTGAATAATATGCTGCGCGCAGCCCTCCACGTACAACCGAGGTAGTCGAGCCATCAGAAAATCCTTTTCCTGATAAATGTAAGTAACTACGAGGCTAACGCACAAAGAAAACAGGATCAACGACTCTGACCCTATTGATCTTCGTCAAACAACCCTGAAATTGGTTATAATCAGTGGTCTAAGTTTAAGGTGTAAGCTTTTAGTCAGTACAAGCACAGGAAAGCCAATATGAAATGTTCAGTATGTATAGCAACAAGTGCAGATGGGTATATAGCTACTATTGATGGCGGTGTTGACTGGCTTCATTCAGCAGGGATCAATAGGGTCAGAGTCATTGATCTACTCTATTCACCAAAAACTGGGCCGACCTTCTATCGCCACCTCTGCTCGCAGGCTCGGCAGGCCGCCCCGTTTTCTCCTCAATCTGAGCCTTAAAGTGATCGCTCCCAAGCACCCAGGCTTTATTTGTCGCTTGCCGAACAGCAATAATGTCACGATCCTTCATTTTCCCTTGGATTAAAAGCCGGTAGTGCTGCTGACGCTCGCCATCCGTTTTGCCCAAGCGCAGATACTCTTCATGCGGGGTCACTAACCCGATGCGTTTACCGACACCATTGTGTCGATAGCTAGACCAAGCATATTCCGCAGCATGCTGAACCATGCCCGCCCGCACCGGGTTTAACTCAATGTACTGGTAGACCGTCAGCACATAACGTTCAGAATCCACCAGCGTGGACTTATAGCGCCCCTCCCACAGGGTACCCGTTCGTCCATAGGTAAAATTAAAATATTGCACATACCTTCGCCCCAGTGATTGCATCATGCGACCAACCCCTTTTGCATCCACGGGTGTTACCAATAAGTGAACATGATTGGTCATCAGTACAAAAGCATGAATGGACACTTGGTACTGCGCAGCGGCATCGTATAAAAAAGAGAGGTAAGCTTTGTAATCTGACTCATCATAAAAACAAGCCTCGCGGTTATTACCCCGCTGAATAATATGCTGCGCACAGCCCTCCACGTACAACCGAGGTAGTCGAGCCATCAGAAAATCCTTTTCCCGATAAATGAAAGTACCCTGCGAGGCTAACGCACAAAGAAAACAGGATCAACGACTCTGACCCTATTGATCTTCGTCAAACAACCCTGAAATTGGTTATAATCAGTGGTCTAAGTTTAAGGTGTAAGCTTTTAGTCAGTACAAGCACAGGAAAGCCAATATGAAATGTTCAGTATGTATAGCAACAAGTGCAGATGGGTATATAGCTACTATTGATGGCGGTGTTGACTGGCTTCATTCAGCAGGCAATTCAGAAGCAGATATGGGGGATAATCCCGATATGGGCTTTAGCGCTTATATGGCCTCAGTTGATTGTATGATCATGGGGCGCAAGTGCATGGAAATGATTTCAAGCATGAATTTGACTCCCGAACAATGGCCTTACGGTGATACGCATATCGTGGTTTTAAGTCATACGATAAAAACGCCACCCGTAAACTTGAAAGGTAAGGTAGAAATGTTCTCTGGTGAAATTACTGACTTGGTAAAAAAACTAGAAAAAAAAGGGTTAAAACACGCCTATATTGATGGCGGTTCTACCATCACCTCATTCCTTAATCTTAAGCTTATTGATGAAATGACAATCACTAGAGCTCCCGTGTTGCTGGGAGGTGGTATCCCGCTTTTCGGTGAGCTAGACAGTCCAATTAAACTAATAAATTCTAAGGCCACTGCCTTTGCAAACGACTTTATTCAAGTTGAGTACCGAGTAAATTACTTATAACAAGCGCGAGCATTAGTTGCAGGTTATCAATATGGAGTGTGTGTATTTTTACAGTATTGGCATAACCTTTTTTAACATGCCGTCGCTGTGACAGTATCAAGAGTCAAGCTCTGGTTAACCGGTGAAAGGACTGCTGGCATAGTTGTTGTTTTGTAACTGCCTTTATAGAGAGAATCAGAAGATTCAGACTTTTATCGATAAGAGGAATCCAAGTCGTATTGCCGTGCATGGTTTCTTCGCCCTATACGTTACCAGTTTGCTTTTGTTTCTTTTTCAGCAATTGGCTAATATTAAACAATGTATCCGGGCACGACTAAATCGAGAACAACAACCCCCTGCACAGTTAATATTTTTCGAGCAAACCACACACAGATTACGCCTATAATAGTGTTCAACAACTCGGTGACAATATGAATTCAATAATCGATGCCTTTTTAGCACAGTCCCCCTGGGAGATGTTGGCAGTCGCCTTGGCAATTGCCTACCTGTTGCTGGCATTGGCTGAAAATAACTGGTGCTGGCTGTGCGCCTTTGTCAGTACCGCTATTTATACCGTGCTGTTTTGGCATGTGAGTTTATTGATGGAGTCGGCGCTCAATATTTATTACATGGGAATGGCGGTGTACGGCTGGCAGCAGTGGCGGCGAGGTCATGAGGGCGGTGCATTGGCGATAACGCGTTGGCGTCTGCCGCAGCATCTTGTGGTGCTGGCACTGATCGCCATGTTAACCATGGTCAGTGGCTTTATCATGAGCCGTAACACCGATGCCGCCTGGCCTTATATCGACTCGCTAACTACCTGGGCCAGTGTCATCACGACGTATCTGGTGGCTAAAAAAGTGTTGGAGAATTGGCTGTACTGGGTTGTCATCGATGCCGTGTCGATTTTCCTCTATCTCGATCGCTCAATGAACCTAACAGCGCTGTTGTATGTGGCCTATGTCGTGATTGCTGTCTTTGGCTTTTTGGCCTGGCGTCGTCATCTCCGCAGTAGCCGTAACCGCGGCAACGATGACCACAGCACGGTTGCGCACAATGGGTGAGTCATTACTGCAGGGCTGGCAGCATTGGCCGCTGGGGCTGACAGAACCACCGAAAATATTGCGCGAGTTAAGTGGCGGTCTGACCAATCGAAGCATTCTGTTTGAAGCCTGTGGCCAGCGTTTTGTCCTGCGTCGCAATGCCCCTAATGCCGAGGCATTGGGCATCGATCGCTGGCGCGAGCAGAAAATTCTATCCGTGGTCAGTGAGGCCGGCATTGCGCCAACCGTACACTACTGCGCCCCTGATGAAGGGGTGTTGATCACAGCGTTTATTGACGGCGAACATTGGCCGGCTGCCAGTGTCAAAGAGGCCGGTAAACGTGAGCAATTGCTGGATCTTGTGGCGCAGGTGCATGCATTGAATATCGATCTGCCAACACGCAACTATCGAGACTATATCGAGACTTATTGGCGGCAGATTGAGGCAGCAGCATTGGTGGTGCCAGCAGAGCTGCGTGAGACCCGAGCGTTGTTGTTGGCGCGGTTGGACGGGTTGCAAGGCAATTTTGAGCCGGTGTTATGTCATCACGATTTGGTGCCTGCCAATGTAGTGGCGGGCACTGATGGTTTGGCATTGCTGGATTGGGAATATGCAGCAGTAGGCTGGAAGGCGTTTGATGAGGCGGTGTTAGTTGCTGAGTGGGGAATCAGCGAAGATATGTTAAGCAGTGATGGTGAACTCGCGGTTGAGCTGTATGGCTATATCTGTGCACTGTGGAGACTGTTACAGGGCGGGGAAAGCGAGTAGCTCGTCACAGCCCCTGACGGGGACTGATATCACCAACGCGGTCAATGCCATGCATCACCTCGGATACAAGGCTCGAGGCTGTTATCGCTGGTTAAGCTGGCCTGGCCACACCGCGAATAATCGGCCGCACCAGCGGCATGGATTTACGCATACTGTCGTAATCAATCTGCTCGATAACAAAGCCGGCCTTCTTGATTGACTGTTCAGTCTCGCGGTTGAGGTGACAATTACCCGCCATTTTTCGCCAGATACAGTTTAATCGGTTCTGCCATTTCCGTCTGCCGCTATCAGCTGGAGCCGCCACGTGCTCGAGAAATAAAAATCGACCCTCGGGCTTTAACACCCGCTTTATTTCGGCCAGCGTCGCCGCCACATCATTGACCGAACAACAGACTAACGAGACAAAGACCACATCGTAAAAATCGTCCTCACTGTCGATACGCTCGCCGGGGCAATCCAAGACCTTGATCTGCTGCCGCGACTGCTGCGCCACCTTCTCGTGTAACTGCTGACGCATATTGGGCTCGGGCTCGGCCAGAAACAGCTCCAGTGTGCCATCACGGGGATAGAGGCCAATACTGGCGCCGGTGCCAGCACCGAGTTCTAATACTCTGCCCTCTACCGACTCCAGTAAGCCGCGGCGCCACTCGATCAGACAGGCCTGTTCAGCCGGTTGCATTATTTTATCGTAGAACAGCGCCATCATGAATGACATGGTTGTTATCCTTATTATAAACGTTAGGGACGCCGAGTGATTGCTTAGCGAGTCGCTACCATGATGGCAACAGTCAGTGAGATACTCCGATCTCACTGACCAAGGGATTCAGCATTACTTGCTGTCGGCACGGCCCATGAACTTGCGCTCTTCGACGTTAACCTTGATGCGGTCACCGGTCGAAATATGCTCTGGCACAGAGACGGTAACACCGGTGGATAGCAGCGCCGGCTTGGTACGAGAGGTGGCAGAACCGCCTTTGATTGAGGGGTCAGTCTCGGTCACTTCCAGCTCGACACTGGTCGGCATATCCAGGGCGACGGGAACATCATCGACAACGATGACCTGTATGCCCTGTGTGTCCTCGCTGATGAACAAAATATCATCGGCAATCGACTCTTTATTGAGGTTATACGGCGTGTAATCGCCGCTGTCCATAAACACATACTCGTCACCATCGACATAGGAGAAGGTGGCATCTTTGCGAATCAGATCGGCCAAGTTAAGCATATCCGAATCCTTGAAGGTCTCGTCGATCTTGCCACCGGAGACCACATCGTACATCCGCATACGGTAGAGGCTGCCACCGGCACGACCCTGGGGCACAGAGCGTTCGATATCGCGGACTATGTAGGTTTTACCGTTATAATCGATGGCGGAGTTTTTCTTAATATCGCTGGCCTTTGGCATTGCTGAAATCCTGCTGGTAAGGGTGAATAATGGGGGCTGGCGGCAAATGTTAAGCCGCCGCTGCAAATAGGCTATCCATACTAATATTTATGCGTCAAAAGGCAAGAACTCTATCGCTATTGTGCCGACGCCATAGCATAGCCCCAGCAATATCAGTCACCCTGTTTAAGCTCGGCTATAATTTTTTTCCACATCCCATCCGGCGCGCCATAGGGGGCGTAAATAGCCAGCCGGTCGGCGTGTTCGCCATACTTGGCCTTCAGCTTGGCGGCAATCTCATCGGGCTTGCCCCGGGTGCAGAATGCATCGAGAAAGTCATCGTCGATATAGCTGCCCAGCTCGTCCCACTTGCCCTCCTTAGATAACGCGTTCAGCGTCGGCTGCAAATCGCCTAAACCGACGGCGTCCATCGGCGGCCGATATGCCGGGGTGGATGAGTAAAAGCCGAGCAAGCCTTTGACGCTCTCCTCGGCAGCCTGATAGGCCTCGTCGGTTTCGCCGGTAATCACAATGGCATTAATCTGCAGAATGAAATCCTCCCGCCTGCGACCGGCCTTGGCCAACCCCCGCTCCACCGCTGGCAGCGCCTTGTCGAGCAAAAACGGCATGCTGTTAAATGGGTGAACAATCAGTCCGTCGGCCACCTCGCCGGCCACCTCGGTCATTTTAGGGCCCAGGGCACCGAGCATAATCGGGGGCACGCCGTAGGCATTGGGGCCGGGATTAAACATCGGCGTCATCAGCGTGTGACGGTAGTATTTACCCTGAAAATCGAGCTTGCTGCCATGTTGCCAGCAGTCGAAAAAGGCTTTGACGGCGAGAATATATTCACGCATACGCGCGGCGGGCGAGCTGAATTCGACGCCGAAGCGCTTCTCAATATGCGGTTTGATTTGCGAGCCTATGCCCAGGCTAAATTTGCCCTTGGAGAACGTCTGTAAATCCCAGGCCTGGTAGGCAATATGTGAGGGGTTACGGGGAAACGCCACGGCAATACCGGTGGCGATATCTAATTCTGGTGCGTGCTCACTGGCAATGGCCAACGGAAAAAACGGATCCCAGCTACCCTCTAAGGTATATACACCATCGTAGCCGATGGCCGATAAGCGCTTGGCCTCCTCGGCGGCGTTATCCATCATGGCGTAGAACGGGCCATCAATCTTCATAATATTCCCTTTGCAAATGCATTTTAAAAATATTCAACAGCACCGTCGCAGTCTAACCAGCCCATGCTGTCGCGACTATGTCTATACGCTCAGCCAGGCCTGAATTAGCCCGCTGCCCCGCCGTTTAGTATGAGGCTGTGCGATGATTTTTTTCATCTTCCGCCGCCTGCTCACCGCCCGGCCCTGTTTTTGTGTCGCTGGCGCTGGCGGATGCCAGGATGGTTATCTGCCCGGTGTGGGCATCCAGTCGAATCGTGTCACCGCTGGTAATCTGCTTGGTGCCGGTACGCGTGTTTACAATGGCCGGCAAACCGTACTCACGAGCGATGACGGCGCCATGAGAGACAGCGCTGCCAACATCGGTGATCAAGCCTGCAATCATATTAAAATACGGCGTCCAGCCAACATCGGTAATCGGCGCCACCAGAATCTCACCGGGCTTGAGTCTCGCCGCCTCCGCCACACTAAAAGCGACACGGGCAGTGCCCTCGACCAGCCCCCTCGACACTGGTCGGCCGACAATAACCCCACTGTCTGGCTGCTCGGTTAACAGCGACCGTAAGTCTATCGGCTGCGGTTGGCCGATACTGATCTCAGTAAATTCCAGCCGGTTTTGAAACGCCAAGGCACGGCGGCGTTGGCAGGTTTTATCGCGCCAATCAGCATCCGCTTTCCCGTCCCGCACAAAGGCGAGCAATTCATCGTGAGTAAAGAAGAACACCTGATCCGCATCCTCAAGCCGCCCCTCATCGGCTAACTGTTCACCTAAGGCTCGGTAGCTGCGCTTGAACCGGTTGGTAATCTCGACCAGTAATGACTTGGTTGATTCCCGGCGGCGCACAGCATTGTGAGCCTTGGGTAAAATCCAACGCAGGCCCCGGCTCAGCGTCTTCGGATCAACCGCCTGCGGCCTGGCGGCCTTGTTGTCGGTCATTATCTTTGCCCTGACCGAGGCCTGCATGCTGGCAATCAAGCCCCGCGGGTCATCCGCCCATGATATTTCGCGTACACACAACTCGCGATAGGAGCGGTGGCCATGGCGATCAAGAAACTTGCCAAAGCCAGCTCGAGCCGGCTCTGCGGCTGCCGTGTTCAGCCAGGCCAAAGCCTGCTCTGGCAAGGCATCGGTAAAGGCTGTTTGCAGGTTGGGCTGCCCCTTGATCAGGGTGGCAATCTGGTCGACGACCGCATCGAGTTGCTCGACCAATACAGCGCTTTCAACACCGCTGGCGCCGGCCATCAACTTGGCCGCCTCGGCCTCCTCCTCGGGGCTGCTTTGCTGGCCACCGGAGATAATCCCCTGCATCACATTGCTGGCAAAACCCGAGGTGGTCGAGGATTGTAAATGCACACAATAAGCCTGATAAAGAAACGACTGAGCCCGATCGAGCGCCTCAGCGATATCGGCACTGCTGCCGTCGGTTGGCAGACTGAATTGCTCGACATCGCAACGAAAATCAGCGATGACCTTGTCCGCGCTCTGCAGATAACGTAATAATCGGATCATGCCGCCAATGCGCACCCATAGCGGGCGTTTTTTTGGTTCCTCCAACCCCTCGACAATCCGGCCGCAAACACTGGCTCCCAACGATTTAACATCCACCCCCAGCACCGTCGAGGCGGCAACTGCCGAGCCACTGAGATTTAAAAATAAAAAGCCGTGACTCATCGCCAGCTGGGTCCAATCCTCGTTAATCGCCGCCCGGCCAGCATAGCTGACATGCATATGTTGCATGCCGTATTCGATGGCTTTGCCGGTGGTTGAGAAGGTCAGCGGACAGCTGGCATTGGGCATCATCTCACCGACATTGCAGCGGGTAAGCACATCACCCGGTTTGACCGGTGTATCCAATTCATTGAGATCGCTGCCCAGGGTGGTAATCGGCCGCGCCTGCAGCCACTTGAGCTCGCCACGTTGATCAAAGGCCCACTCCATATCCAGCGGCTGCCCCGCCCGCTGCACAGCCTCGCGCGCCTGCGCCATCAATAGCCCACACTGATCATCGGTCAACACTGGCTGCTGGCCAATCAGCTCACGATACGCCAGCTGATTAGCGCCATCAAACTCATAGTGATCCGGCGTTTGGTCACCGCTGACCAACGCCTCACCCAAGCCCTCAACGGCATCGACAATCAAGCGGTCATGTCGGCCGCTGACGGGATCGGCGGTAAAGAGCACGCCGGCACGGCTGGCATCTACCATCAATTGAACCACCACATTCATTGACGGCGTCGGCGACACATTATCCCCAGGGCTTTGAGTACCATCATCGACGGCATTATCGGCAATATAGGCGCTGGCATGTTGGCTGTGTAACGACTGCACACAGCTGGCAATCGCCGTCGCCAGCGCCTCAAACCCTTGCACATTGAGCACCGTATCATACTGGCCGGCAAACGAGGCGGCATCGCCATCCTCGCCTAACGCCGAGGAGCGCACAGCGACCTTGGCATCGCTCGACCCGGCGGTCAATTGCCGATACATCGCCGCCAAATCGGGCGGTGACTGATCGGCCCCGGCATTGATGATAACAAAGCCATTGGGCACATTAAGCCCCCACTGCATTAACTGCTGCAGCCCATGAGCCTTGCCGCCAACCGGCTGGTTGGTGATGTCTTTAATCCACAGAATCTCGCTGGCTGCTGTTATTGTTGTCATAACCCGCTCGTCGTATGTTGCGATAACAAAACTATACGATCGTATAGCTTTAAGCTAAAGTCAACCAGTCGAGTCATTTTACAGCGGCAGAAAAAAATGCCTAAATACGCTTTTTCTCAGGAGTAGATCACTGCCGTGAGCGACCATAAACAGCATCGCCGAACCCGCATTCTGGCCGCCGCCGCCGACCTGTTTGCCCAGCTGGGCTTTGATGGCACCTCCATGGGCGCGGTTGCCGAGTTGGCCGGGGTGAAAAAATCACTGATTCAATATCACTTTGCCAGCAAAGAGATTCTGTGGCAGGCGGCTGTACACCATATTTGGAGCAAGCGTAACAATGCCCTGCCGCAATATCTGGATCAGCTCATGTTAGCTGAGTTCAGCGAACTCGATCAGCGTCAAACGGTCAGCGAACTGTGTAAGAAATTACTCAAGTTCACCTTCGATCACCCCCAGTGGGTTAACATTATGATGCAGCAAGCGGCCATTCCCGGGCCTCGCCTAGACTGGATGATTGAGACGTTCTTCAAGGAGGATTTCGCCAAGGGCAAGGCGATGATCGAGTTGGCACAAAGCCGCCACCAGCTGCCACAGGTGGATGCGATGGATTTACTGCATATCCTGTCGGGGGCGCTGATCTACCTGGTTAACGTGGCACCAATCACAGAGCGAGTAATGGGTGTCAGCCCCAGCAGCGAGCGATATATCAACCGTCATATCGGCACACTGATGGCTATTCTTAACGGTACGGGTAACGACTAAGACCGGGCCAAAGCCCGGTGCTTAAAAGTTAGACCAACTCTTGCCGATGATTTCCAAGCTACGCTCAAGTTCCTTCATCGCGGTGTGGCTGGCCTGCTCAATTTTTTCCCGCGCCTGTTGGTAGTCTTTGCTGAGCGCCTCACCCTGTTGATTGACAAAATCCCGGGCATCCATCTTGGCCAGATGCGCCTGTAGCTCGGCTGACTCTAACTCCGTCCTGCCTTTTTGTTGCGCATTACGTGTTAATTCCGTCATCGTCTTGCTGAGATAAGACCATTGGTCCTGTGCATCCATGGCGGCGAGGTGGGCCTGTAATCGCGCCTGCTCACCTTGGCTTTGCAGCGACAGCGCCGCTGTCGTCAGTGATTCTTTCAAGCTGCCCAGTTTCGGTTTGGCCTGCTGCCATAGCTCGGCCGCGTCCTCAGACAATTCTTCCCGCTGATCGTCGAGCTTATCGGCAATATCGCTTAAACGACGCTGTGATTTTTCCAGTATATCTTTGAAGCTATCCATCTTCTCCGCACTCCTTGTAGCCATTAGTCAATGTTTATCCATTTCAGCATAGCCCCATAAACCTCGCCATACCATGATATTTATCAATGACTAAGATAATGACAACCGGCGTAGAAGGCCCGGCATTAGCGACTTGTATAATGCCACCGGCTAAGGCGGATTTGCCAAACAATGACATTGCGGTAATATTTTTTCATCCTCAGGCGAATCTTTCATGTGTTATATTATAACACTCACACTTTAGGCAGCCTTCCGACACAATGACAACGACACGCCCCACCCCATCCAACCCGCTGGGTGTATCCACCGACACGATTAAGCGACGCATCACCTCCATCGACATCATGCGTGGCCTGGTAATGCTGATTATGCTGGTCGATCATGTCCGCGAGCGGATTTACTACCACCAGCAAGTCGCCGACCCGATGGACTTGGATGCGGTCAACCCGGATTTGTTTTTCACCCGCCTGCTCGCCCATTGGTGCGCGCCGGTGTTTGTCTTTCTGACCGGTTTATCGGCCTGGTTATACGCCCACCCGGCCAATAAACAGCCCCGCTCTGCCAGTGGATTTTTATTCAAACGCGGCCTCTTCCTGTTACTGCTGGAAGTCACCCTGGTCAATTTCTCCTGGTTCGGTAGCTACAACATTCTGTATTTGCAGGTGATGTGGGCGATTGGTATCAGCATGATTGTGCTGGCGGCGGCGATAAAATTACCGTTCAAGCTTGTCGGCCTGATTGGTGCGCTGATTGTCTTTGGCCACAACGCCTTGGTCCCCATCAGCTTCAGCCCTGGTGAAGCCGGTTATGCGCTGTGGACAATGCTCCATGAGCGCGGCATGCTGATTGCCGATGGCCCACTGCCGATCCGCGTCAGCTACCCGGTACTGCCTTGGATTGGCTTGATGATGCTGGGTTACTTTGCCGGCCCGCTGTATGGCGCAACCATGACACCGGCACAACGCAAGCGCCAGTTGATTGTGATTGGCGTCAGCTGTCTCAGCCTACTGCTGGTGCTGCGCGGCTTTAACATCTATGGCGAAATACTGCCATGGGCCATGGCCGACACACTGGTAGGCTCTATGATGGCATTCCTCAATTTTACCAAATACGGCCCGTCGCTGGACTTTATGTTATTGACCATAGGCAGCTCGATGTTTTTGCTGGTGCTGTTTGAAGACAGGGATAACAAGACCACCGAGGTGCTGAAAACCTTTGGCTCTGCGCCGATGTTTTTCTATCTGCTGCACCTCTATGCGCTGCTGGTATTATATGCCATCTTAATGGCCATTTTTGGTGGTAATCAGGGCGACTTATTCGGTGTCGATTATGTCTGGCAGGTGTGGCTGGTGGCGGTTATCTTATCCTGGCTGCTGTACTATCCCACCAAGGCCTTTGCCCGCTTTAAACACAGCAGCCAGCAGGCCTGGGTGAAGTACTTCTAAACCGCTGTGTGGCGTGAGAGTCATGTTTTATTGTTGCCATCACTCTCCGCCCGCTTCAACACCCGCCCCCTCGGTTCGTCACCCTCGTGCAGTACCACATCGGAGTGTAAAAACTCGGCGGCCTCGGCGGAATCCTGCACCTTGGTGGCACTGCGCTGTAGCATTTCGGCCTCAAACTCCGCCAGCACACTGGCCCTGACGCCGGCTTCTCGCCATGGTGTTAATGGGCCGCAGCCCTTGATAATGCCTCGGGCCAGCGACAGCGCATCCAGCAATGCCTGGTTGGCCCCCTGCCCTTTGAAGGGACTCATCGGATGCGCGGCATCGCCAATCAGCGTCACCGGCCCACCCGGTTGCAATAATTCTGGTACGAGCAGTGCGCGGTCATAGACCGGGTAACCCGACACCTGAGCTGCCTGAGTCGCTGCCAAAATCTGCGGAATAGGATTGTGCCACTGACAGCGGCGGCAGGCATCCTGCTTCAGCGCTTCTGCGCCCTGTGCACTCAAGGCCTTGGCCTCATGCTCTGGCATCGGAAAACTCAGCTGCCACATCACCGAATCGGCATCGAAGGGCATAATATAAATCCGCTCATTGCCATTGGCGGTTTGGAATACCGTGGCCGAATCCAACAGCGACCGGTCGTCGACATCGATGGCGGTAAGTGGGCAAATACCCAGCACCACCAGGCAGCCCAGGTAATTCAGTGGCGACGCCTGTTCGCCGATCAACAGCCTGCGAACCGCACTGCGAATACCATCAGCACCCACCACCAGATCGGCATGGGCGTGTTGAGTCGCTTGACCGTCGAGGTGAAAACTGAGAGTCACACCGTCGCTGGCAGATGGCTGAACATCGACCAACTCATGCCCCCACTGCACCGCGTCGTGCCCACCTAACTGCGCCAGCAATGCTGCACGCAATGACTGTCTGGCAATATGGATATTGGTACGCTTGGGTGTCGCCTTCAGCGCTGACGGCGCCCATTTTCGGATGCCCCACTCACCGATTTCCTTGCCCTCGGTGGTATGCACCACATGTCGGGTTGACACCACCCCCTCAGCCAACGATACCACCCCCAGCTCAGCCATCGCCTTACTGGCCTGCTGCAGTGTTAGGCCATAACCCTGCGAGCGGGCATCGAAGCTGCGGTCACGCTCATACAGGGTAAAGGGAATGCCACGGTGTAAGCAGGCAACGGCAAGCGCCACACCACCGATACCGCCACCGATAATGGCAAGGTGTGGGTAGTGGGCTGTCTGTGCCACGGTCGGGCTGCTGGCGGGCTGCAGCCCGCAACCCTGACAGTGTGGGCAGGTGTCGAGATGGCCCTTGGGGCGAACCGGCGGTTCACCATCACCGTTGGATTTTTCAAAATCTGCCAACGCACGCTGGTAACTGAGCCGCACCTTCTTACGCAACCGCTTACTTTTCTTGCCGCGCCCCTGGCATTGTGGGCACATCGCCCAGTCATGCTGCTCTGATTTCACCTTTGCACCTGTCTTGTCATTGGACTGCCACCGGCCTGCGGCTGAGGCAGACAATCAAACAACGATTATAACTTTCCTAACCGCTAATAAGCATTTTATTGCGCAATAACTTCGCTTTTATTGCCCCTGCCGGTGTTTGCCAACCAGCCCATTCTTTTACCCAGCTGATTGTTTTATGACCAATTCACCTCGACATTCTCCCCCTAACCGTCTATAGTGCGCGGCCTTATGTACACCGTCTTTGGTCTACCTTATTCCCAATAAGCCGCTACTGAATAGCGGCTTATTTTTTTGCCTTAGGATTACGTCTTTTGATTACCACCGCAAACATCACCATGCAGTTCGGCGCCGAGCCGCTGTTCGAAAACATCTCCGCTCAATTTGGCGGCGGCAACCGCTATGGCCTGATTGGCGCCAACGGCTGTGGTAAATCGACTTTTATGAAAATCCTCAGCGGTGAGCTGGCGCCCACCTCGGGTAACTTCTCCATCACCCCGGGCAATAAGGTCGGCACCCTAAGCCAGGACCAGTTCGCCTTCGAAGAATACAGCGTTGTCGACGCCGTCATCATGGGTGATGTTGAGCTGTGGAAGGTCAAGGTCGAACGCGAGCGTATCTACGCCCTGCCAGAGATGAGCGAAGAAGACGGCATGAAAGTCGCCGAGCTGGAAGTTGAGTTCGCCGAGATGGACGGCTACAGCGCCGAGAGCCGCGCCGGTGATATTCTGCTGGAAGCCGGTATCGATGAGGAATTTCACTTCGGCCTGATGAGCCAGGTCGCCCCCGGCTACAAGGTGCGTGTTCTATTGGCCCAGGCATTGTTTGCCAACCCGGATATTCTGCTGCTCGATGAACCGACCAACAACTTGGACATCCACACCATTAACTGGCTGGCCGAGGTATTGAATCAGCGCAAGGCGACGATGATTATCATCTCCCACGACCGCCACTTCTTAAACAGTGTCTGTACCCACATGGCCGACATCGATTACGGCGAGCTGCGTATCTACCCCGGCAACTACGAGGCCTTTGTCGAGGCCTCTGAATTGATCCGTTCACAGCTGCTGCTCGAGAACGCCAAGAAGAGCGAAGAAATAGCGGAGCTGCAAGCCTTTGTTAACCGCTTTGGCGCCAATGCTTCCAAGGCCAAACAGGCCAGCTCGCGTGCCAAGAAGATGGATAAGATTAAGCTCGATGATGTGAAATCATCCAGCCGTATGACCCCGTCGATCAGCATGAAGCAGGATAAGAAACTGCACCGCCAGGCGCTGATACTGGAAGACCTCGGCCACGGTTTTGACGGTGAAACCCTGTTCAGCAAGGGTAATATTATTCTGGAAGCCGGCGCCAAGCTGGCGGTTATCGGTGAAAACGGTGCCGGCAAGAGTACCTTCCTACGCTGTTTGATGAACGAGTTACAGCCCAACAGCGGCGACATCAAGTGGGCCGAGAACGCCCAGGTGGGCTACTGCCCACAGGACAGCACCGCCGATTTCGACTGCGATTTAAACCTGTTTGATTGGATGAGCCAATGGCGTACCCCCAAGCACGATGACCTCGCCGTACGTGGCATGCTGGGCCGTCTACTGTTCACCGATGACGACGCCAACAAACAGGCACGGGTGTGCTCGGGTGGTGAAAAGAACCGCCTGTTATTCGGCAAGTTGATGATGATGAATACCAACGTATTGGTCATGGATGAGCCCACCAACCACCTGGACCTCGAAGCCATCGATGCGTTAAACATCGCCTTAAAAGCCTACGACGGCACGCTGATCTTCGTCAGCCACGACCGCGAGTTTGTGTCATCGTTAGCGACCCGAGTCATCGAGATTAAAGATCAGCAAGTAGTCGATTTCCAGGGCACCTACGACGAGTACTTGCTCAGCCAGCAGGATGTGCAAGACGTCGCCTAATCGCCGGTGACGAGAAACGTCAAAAGACGCCTACGGGCGTCTTTTTTGTCGCTCAAAGAAATCGTACACTCCCGCAAAAAGCACCGCTAACACCTCTGTGTAGGCGCTATTTCAGCCGCCATACTAAAGTAAACATCGACTCGCGCTCATCATTTCTCCCCTCCCTCGGTATAGCTTTTGTAAGCTGCATGTTCTTTTTATCAGCTATGACTATACTGATGATATTTAGAGGATAAAACGATGCACCTGATAAGACTTGTTTATGCCAGCAAAGTAGAATACGACTTAGAAGAAGCTGATATAAACGCTATTCTAAATGCCAGTAAGCAAAACAATTTGGAAAAGAATATTACCGGGGCGCTGTGTTATAGCAATCGATTCTTTTTGCAGTGTTTAGAAGGCTCGCGCCTGGATGTTAATGCCCTGTATCATCATATTTTGGCCGATGGCCGCCATAGTCAATCGGCGATATTACAATACAGCGAGATTGATCAACGTGAATTTGATGACTGGTCGATGGGGTATATCCCCCCCGCCTTGGTGTCGGGACAGTTGATCAGCAAATTTTCGGGGAAGGCCGATTTTGACCCCTATAGCATGAGTGGTGAGTCGTGCTACTTACTGCTAAAAGCATTAGCCAGTCTGGGCATTACAGAGTCTTGATTCAATAGCTTCAGCCCTGTTTTTCTGACAATTTGAAATGTGTAAAATGACAGCGTTTCCAACCCTCGATGTCTTACGCCATGAATCACATAAGGCTGACATTCCATGGGGCTTGCTTAATTATTATGACAACAAAAAAAGACGCCCTAGAGCGTCTTTATTATTAGAGCAACATCATTGATGTATTTAATCGAGATACAATGACAGTATCTTTTGATTCCAAGTCGCTTCTAAGCCTGTCTCTGCCTGCCATTTTTCTTGCTCTTCTTTCATAAAAGCAACTGACTCTTCAGACTGAATATCACCTATCGCCTTCAAGGCCACCGCACGATCTTGCCATTGCTTGCCTGAGGTATATAACTGCTGTAGCTCGGAGAGCACAGCCTCACCACCAATCATACCCATACCAGAAATCGCAGCTAAACGGATATACTCAGCCTCATGCTGACTATAACCACGGAGCGCTGGCAAGGCTGTCGCATTATTTGAGTAACCTAATTCATAGACCTTCTGGTAAGCAGCATCCGCATCAGCATCGATATTGGCGTTTACCTGCTCAACCACTGTCTCCACACTCGCGTCTGACAACTGATCATCAAACATGATGACATTGATCTTTGCGGCAACCTCTTTGATCAATAACTCTTGCGGTTGATTTATGGTTGATTCAACCAGCGACTCTTCGGATAAGTGCCAAATAGGTACCTTGGCGCGCTTGATCAACCCAACGATGCGATGCGTTTCACCCGAGGCTGTCAGATCAACCTTGGCCATAGAAATCATCACCAATGGCGAAAAGCCATTTCTACGATGGGCGATAGTATCATAGGCAAGCAGATCTAGATTATCAGTGCCGGCCTCATCAAAAGCGACGGGCAAATTTCTCGCTTGAAGCTCTTTATCCATCGCCTGCAAGAAAAAATCCGCGGTGTCGATTGTTTTTTTATCTTGCTGATAGACGTAATTGAGGATTTCACCCTGAGCCTGCACATGCCCCTCTGGGATATGATGGCTAAACTTTAGCGTTGCCGGCGTATCTTGATCGGAAGAAACATACTGCTCTTTAGAGGGCTCGGGGTCATCAATCTCTGCGTTGAAGGTGAAGGTGCTGCTACAGCCTTGCATTAATCCTACCGCGGCAACAATGCCGAGAGATTTAATTGTATTCTCGAATTGAGAAAACTTAATCATATCGCTACATCCAGTTATTTTTATGAAGTGAAAGCCTGAAAAACAGCAACCAACTGGCTATAACTCCGTTAATAGCCATTTATTTTTCAGTAACTTAGGGCAATCTTACAATGTGACGCGTGACAGATCAAGACTGCCTAACAATTATGCTTAGCTGTATATCGACTAGAATATTACTAATATAGAGTCTGAAAAATCATAACAGCAGACTCGGGGCATAAAGCGTCAACATGCTATCAATCACAATTCTTTATAGGGTTTTATTTATCAATCAGAATTTTGATGACTTGATTTCATTGCTATAAAAAGCCGATACCATAACAATACATATTACACACTGTTCAATTCACTGCTGATCATCATAGGCGTTGTCATGCCGGGCCATGATGTCGGCGGCTATGGTTTTAATATCTGTCACGTAGCCGCTGTCGTAGTCATAGTGACTTAGATCGACAGCGTATATCGCCTGCAGCCAGACCAGCTGGCTCAATTTGACTAACATCGTTTCGGGGTGACCCAGCTGATCTTTGAATATCCCCGCTTCATCACCGGATGTGATCAATCTCTCGGCTTCCGGTAAGTTGCCCTGTTCATACAACCGATAGAGTTCGACAGCGCTTTCGCCGTAGGGAATACAATAAAACTGATTGTCGGGATAGGCTGTTCTCAGGCCATTAATAATCGTGCTGTGGAAGTGAGGATGACCGTTAACCATAATAGATTCATAGCTATCGAAATCCGTTGACCCTCGCTGGATTGGCCAGGGCAAAGCAATAAAAAATTTAGTGTCTGGGTTTTGCGCCAGCGCATAGTCTACCCAGTTCCTATAGCCTTCAAGCGTGGGGTAATCTGGGTGATAAGTCATGCCAAAGAGCGTGATATCTCCGGCATCGAGAATGGCCTGTATCTCTTCTCGTTTGATGGTGTTTAACCAAAGCCCCTGGGGGGCGCCAGAGGCGCCTCCCGACATAATAACCTGCTGGCTATGCCCTTCAATACCAACATTATCCACGTGCTCGGGTATGCCCTCTGCCACCGGCCTAAAAAAACTGTGGCCGGCAAACAGCGCGTTGTAGCCGGCTTTACCCTCATTGTCAGCAGGCTTTGTGGTTGCGTTGACGGCACTCGAGCTTGAAGAGGAGCTATCGCCGCAGGCTGCTAACAGCACCACCAGAAAAAACGTCAGTATCCAAGAGGCTATTTTGGCAGGCGATAGAAGGTAGTGCATGGGCAAAGTCTCGTGGGCTCAGTGATTTATTGAGCGTAACATAATCAGGGGAATCGATTGTAGAGCAAGAATATAGCCAGAGAGTACCACTGGGGTTGATAGTTTCCCAGCCTGGGTTGGGCGGCGCGAGAAACGACACTCATAAGGCTGAAGATTATTGCCTTGTCTACAGGGCTAAAACGCGTTTAATCTTTGTGACGTTGTTCACCACCCAGTCTTGGTCGATAGGACCCCAATCTAGGATTTTATAAGCGCCATCTTTGGTGGCGCCGATAAACGCACAATGGATATCGAGTTCATCCAAGGCTTTGATGGTGTCTTGGGCTGTGCGTCGGGGCATACCGGTTTCAGCGGTAATGGCCGGCACGCTATGGCAGCCAGTATTGATTAAATGGGCGACATACAGGCGTCGATAAAAGCTGGTTTTGGTTTTGCTGTGCGTCATATGTTTCTTCATTGGGTGTTTAACCGCAGGCGTTTAATCATCAGTGTAGCATTTTGCGTCAATGAAAACCTGAAAGGATAAGCGTTATACAGAGGTCAAAAATATACCGTATTGTTAACTCAACGTTCCCGTCAGTAATGCAAGCGGCAGTGGATTTTCTTTCCATAAGTTTTTACTCTGACCCTAAATATAATGAAAAAAGGCCCGGCATCACTGCCCGGCCTTATTTTCATTCCACGCAACCGCCACCCTACATAGAGGCAGCTTTCTTCTGATAATAATCACTCAAGAACTCAAACACCAACTTGGGCTCGTTCTGCTCAGACACCAGACCTTTGCGGTTCCAGTACTCTTGGGTATCGGTGTTGAGGCGATACGGGGCGCGGAAGTCTTTCAGCACCCAGGGTGATACACCGCGCAGTGCCGGGCTGTTTGCCAGCATGGTGAGCTGCTGCTTATACACCTGTACCTGGTAATCCTCGGTCCAGACATCCAGCTTGCCACCGCGACGGCCCTTCTTGGCGCCGGCACCAAACTCGCTGATGACCAGCGGCTTGTTAAACGAGGAGACAATTTTAAATTTAATCATCTCTGACAGCATTAACTCACGCACCTGCGCCTCGGTCACCTCCATGCCCTGGGCGCGCATGCCGTCGACTAACATGCCGGATAAGTACCAGCCCAAATACTCGTTGTAACCCAACACATCGACAAACTCACCGAGGGGGTCGGTGATCTCGATCACCACGGGATCTGGGTTGATAAACATACCGGCGACGGCGTTATCTTCGGCGTAGAGCAGCTTGCCGATATACTTGCCCACATCTTCCATGCCACCGAAACCTAAGAGTGCGGCGGTTAGCAGACGGGTGTCATCCTGCTCGATGACGTGTTCAGCCATCGACTTAAAAAAGGCATCGCGGGCATCGCTCTCTGGCGTCTCATTACCCAGGCTCCACAACACCACGGCGGCGCGGTTTTGATCGCGGTCGATCATCTCGCTGTACTGACGCTTGGCGCTGGCCAAGGTACAGGGGTTTTTAAAATCGATATTGTGATACACCGGCAGCTCAGACCAGACTAGAATACCGGCCTTATCGGCAGCCCTAACGATATATTCATTGTGCGGGTAGTGGGCAAGGCGAATAAAGTTTGCATTCAATTCTTTTAGGCGGCTGATCACCGCCTCAGCGTCGGCCTGACTGTGGGCACGGCCAGGATGAATCAGCGACTCCTCATGGTTGGAAATCCCGCGCAGGAAGATCGATTCACCGTTGAGTAAAATATCCTCACCTTCGGTTGTAATGTCTCTGAAACCAATCTGATCACTGATGCTGTGGCTGCCATAGCTCAACTCAACCTCATACAGCTTGGGCGACTGCGGCGACCACAGGGATAAGTCGGCAGCGAAAGAGAATGTAGCGTAACCGTTAGTGTCGGTTTCGATGGTCTGCTGGATACCGGCCTCGGGGATAGTGAGCACCAACTGTTGCTGTGGCTGTTGGCCGTCGAGTTGTACCCAGCCCTCGACAATATTGTCGCTGTCGTTCTTTAGCTGAACCTTATAATTGCGCAAAACCGTGGCCGGGGTTTGCACCAACATCACATCGCGGGTGATGCCGCCATAGTTCATCCAATCGTTGTATTCAGTGGGAATCTGCGCCGGGCCACTCATCGAGTTAACCTTAACCACGACGCTGTTATTACCGGGCTTAAGATAGTCAGTAACGTCGGTATTAAACGGGGTAAAACCACCCTCGTGACGAATCACCAGGGTGCCGTTAACATAAACATCCTTGGCAAAGTTGGCGCCGCCGAAATAGATATGGCTGCGTTCACCGGTCACCGGCTGATAATTAAAATCGCGTTGATACCAGACGATGCCCCTGTACCAAAACAATGCATCCTGTTGCGTATTCCAGTCTCCCGGCACCTGTAATTGATAAGCATCGGTAAATTTATATTCTAATAATTCGCTGGCCCCGTAGCTGGCATTTTCACCGACGCCACCCCGCAGTAATGGGCTGGCATCGCCAACACCGAGCTGGTCGACAATGTAGTTCCACTCGCCGTTCAGCGTTTGCGTGTTTCTGGCTCGCACATTCGCCAGCAGTGGTTCGTTAGGCTTAACCGGTTTAAAATCGTTGGGTTTAAACAGTGGATTTTCGTCATTATCAGCCACATCGTGACTGGCTGCCTGGGTGCAGGCGGCGACGGTGTCGGCGGTTAAATCGAAACGGTTAACGACGGCAGGCGCTGCATTCTTGGCAGCGCCCTGATGGCTTTCGTTACGATCACCACAGCCGGTGGCCATCAGTAATAACGAGGTGATAAACAGTGTCGGGGTGGCGCGGCGCAGTCGAGTGCGGCTGGCAACAGCAGGCATAGTAGCCATAACATCCTCTTATTTTTATTATAGAAGTATTAAGACCTATGTTAACGACTACGGTCAGCAATTCTATTTAACAATAAGTAAGAAAGCTTTACGGCTGTAAAAGAAACCAGCCACGGCATCTGTCGAGGGCGGCAGACGCTGTGGCTGGGGTACTGCTCTGTGGCGATGGCTGGCGCGGTTATTTTACCGAGCCGGTGTCCAGCCATTCGGCAATCAGGCGACGCTCGATGGGGCTGAGCATCTGCTGATGATCGACGCGACTGGGAATATTAAAGGGATTAAAATACCAGGCATCATCGAAGGGGTCGCTGTCGAATAAGTCGAAAAAATTGACCGACTCGATGGCACCCTCTTTACTCATCAAGAAATATTCATAGCAACTAAAACAATCATTGCTCGGTGGCGTCACAAAGGGGGCATCGACGATACGTTCACAACTGCTACCACCCACTTGTTCAAATTCGTTAGCCAAAAAACGGAATCGACTGCGCATCTCAAACAACGCGTCATAGCCGCCGGTCATAGCGCCGCTGACGTTGGTCGATAGATCGAGGTCGGTGGCACCACTGTTATCGTGACAGCTGACGCAGCTATAATTTTCCTCGGTGCGGCCAGGCTGCTGCCAAATTGGCTGGATATGATCGATGTAATTGATCTGGCTGTTACAACCCGGCTCCCAGCTTTGAATACAGCTGGCGGTGATTGGCTGCAAGGTGTTGAGATCCTGATATTGGTAGTCAATCGCCTCACCGGTGTTCACCTCGCTCCACTGGTCGGTGTAGTGAATATCGATATCAACCAAGGCCGTGCCACCGCGATGATCACTGTAGGCCTGGGCCATGGTATCACCCTGTTTTAACGCCGCGAGTTCAGCCACGGTATTGGGGAATATCGCCCCATCGGCAATGGCACCGATATTTACCGATGGCGGAGCATCCGCCGAGGCGTGGGCGACGCCGCTGCCCTCAATATGACAACCGTGACACTCGGCGCGCTGATCTTTAGCCAGCGTTATTGATACAGGGTGCTGTTTTAAATAATCAATTTCATCACCGGGTTTGGCCTTGGCCTCTTTCATCTGCGGGGTGACAAACTGGAAGCTGAACGGCGTATCGACAGGGACGGCAAACAACGCCGAGCCATCGGGGTGAATAGGGGCATAGCCATAAATAATACTGTTATCACCAGGGCTGATCACGCGCACAAAACGGTGCGGACGACCATCCATATTCGGCTGGGCTGCCAACGCCGCAATGCCACCGGATTGCACCGCCATGTCCATGCCGTCCATGTCATAAATACTGCGGATATGGACAAAACTGGCCAGATTAGGGTCTACCGGATCCGTTGGATCGGTCGGATCCGTTGGATCGGTCGGATCGGTGGGATCGGTGGGATCGGTCGGATCGGTCGGATCGGTCGGATCGGTGGGATCGGTGGGATCGGTGGGATCGGTGGGATCGGTGGGATCGGTCGGATCGGTGGGATCGGTCGGATCGGTTGGATCCGTTGGATCGGTTGGATCGGTTGGATCGGTTGGATCGGTTGGATCGGTTGGATCGGTTGGATCGGTTGGATCCGTTGGATCCGTTGGATCGGTTGGATCAGTCGGATCGGTTGGATCGGTCGGATCGGTCGGATCGGTTGGATCCGTTGGATCGGTCGGATCCGTTGGATCCGTTGGATCCGTTGGATCCGTTGGATCCGTTGGATCGGTTGGATCGGTTGGATCGGTTGGATCGGTTGGATCGGTTGGATCGGTTGGATCGGTTGGATCGGTTGGATCGGTTGGATCGGTTGGATCGGTTGGATCGGTTGGATCGGTTGGATCGGTTGGATCAGTCGGCGGAATAACTATGCCGGGATCATTACAGATAATACTGCCCTTGTCGCCGATGTTTTTGTATTCAGGATCGACCACATCATAAGGGAAGGCCTTGGCCGGCTTGCTGTTGGCAAAACGCAGCTGTGAATACACCGTATCACTCTTGGCCTTTAAAATCGGCAGCTGACTATTATCATCCGGGTTATAAACCCACACACCGAACTGGCTGCGGGCATT
Organism: Sinobacterium norvegicum; assembly: GCF_923077115.1. Taxonomy (NCBI): domain Bacteria; kingdom Pseudomonadati; phylum Pseudomonadota; class Gammaproteobacteria; order Cellvibrionales; family Spongiibacteraceae; genus Sinobacterium; species Sinobacterium norvegicum. Next base: position 265,059 of record NZ_CAKLPX010000003.1, on the reverse strand, counting down.
ATCGACCGCAGTATTATCGTCACAGTATTCAGTCACACCCGAGCTATCGTCAGTACACTGCGACCAGGACACCAACATTCTGCCAGAGCCATCCCAATAGGGTGCCGCCGCACTATACCAACCGGCAACCGATGCCTGATCAGGGTACAACGCCATTGGCTTGGCTAACACCGATTGGGGAGCCAGGTTGGACAGTATGGTTGATGACGGTTGCTGGGGCGAAAATAACTCGACCAAATCGCCGCCACCGAAGGGGTTGTCGCGGTGAACAACCGACGCCAACAGGCGGCCACTCTCGGTCTGCACCAGGTCATCAATGGCAATAAATGCCGTATCCGATGCCTCTAATGACACAGTATTATACAGCTGTTGCAGTGAGGTACCGTCGCTATTAATTTGCAACAGCGTGTAATGGTTAGTTGCCAAGGCCTGACCATAAGGCGTCGGCTGAGTGTATTGGCACTTGGCGAAATCATCCCATAACTGGGGTTTTTCCAGCCCTTTTGCGCTGTTTTTGGTCGTTTCTCCGGCGCTGACATTATCGCACATTGGCAATAATTCGTAGCTACGTGACCAGCGCAAAAAGGCTGTGTTGTCGCCATCCAAGCTGGTCAACTGAGTGTCGTGATTTTTACCAAAGGTAAGCTGTAAAATATTGCCGCCCGACTCACTCATCGAATGTATCAGAGACGGCGCCTCACTGGCGCCAATTTTATAGCAGTCATCATCGACCGGCTCAGAGACCGCAGGATTGACCAGATTAGGGTTACCGGCGGCGCGGTTTGATGAAAATAATATACGGCCATCGACACCATAGGCGGGGTGGGTATCGTGGGCGATATTGGCTAAAACCGTATCGGCGATAATACGGCGGACGCTGTTATCGGCAAAGGAATACTCGTAAATATTCCAGCTGTAATCCTCGGCGTTGGCACTGCCGCCGTGGGCAGCAAACAGCAGCTTAGTGCCATCGTTAGACAGACTTAAGTCTTTGACATCATACTCGCCGCCGGCAAAGTAGCTGGCCAATACATGGGCCGACTGATCATCCGCTGCCAGACCGGATCGAATATTAAGCTTGGCGCCAAGATTGACACTGTAGGGTGAGGCGGGGTCGAGCGGGCTGTTGTTATGATTAACCGACAGTGTCTGCAGGCCAACCACCTCAGTATCACCGCTTTTGGCTAACGATCGCTGCACATAGGCGAAGGGGATGGACTCGGCAATGACATCAGCACCATCATCGCTGCTACCGCCACCATCGGAACAACCGGTAATCGCACCAGAGATCAACACTAAACTCGTAACAGCCTTGCGCATTACTGACATAAATAAGTCCAAGATTTTTTATTTGTATTAATAGCAATAATGCGTTTAATAAGGCCTGCAATATAGCTAGGCGATCACAGTTTTAAACTGTTAAAACAGTCATTTATAAACGACATCAAAATATGTGAGCCAGTTAGAAAATAAATTCTAACTGGTGCATACAAAAAGTGTGAAGCCGTGCCATGGAGTGACATATTAAAGCCGCCGAACCGGTGGCTAAAACAGCCAAAACACAGAGTTAACTTGGCAGGAAGACAAATTTATACTGCACCGTTGTCGAGCTAACATCGGCAGCACCAAAGTGGATACTCTTGATTTTGGCGAGAATCTGACGCTCTAAATCGTTTTTCTGTAACTCACTGTTGACCAACTTTAGCTGTGAAATACTGCCATCGGGCTCGATGACCAGTTGGAAAGTAAACTTGCCGCTGAGGTCGGGAAACTGCCTAAGCGCCTGGGTATAAAGCGCATAAACACTGGACTTCTTGTGCTCAAAGGTGCGGCGTATGCTCTCCATATCCCGCTTGCCGTTCTGATAGGACGAATAACCCTTTCGCGGGCCGCTGGCATTACCGCCGCTGGCGCCAGCCACCGCCTTGGGATTGTAAGCTGCCAAGCTACCGGAGCTATCTGACATGGCATTAACATCCACCTCGATACCGCCGCTCTGCTGGGTGGCATTATCGCTGCCCAGGGTGGAGCGCTCAGCATATTCGACATTACCGCCGGTGTTTTGCGCCAGGTTCTTGTTCTGCATCTTCTGCATATTCAAACCACTGCTGAGCGAACTAAGCTGACTTGTTAGTGCCGATAATGATTGGCTGCCGTTATCCTTCGATGCCGCCGGCGGCGAGCTTGATTTCACCTTCGGTTTAACTGGCTGAGGCTTGGGTTTGGGCTTCTTCGCCGGTGGTGGCTCGACCTGCTCCAGCGGCTCGAGTATCACCTCCATGACCACCCTCTCCTCAAATTCGGCTTCGGTTTCAAAAACCGGTAGCCAGGGCACCAAGAGAAAAAGTAATAGAAAGGGAATAATGCCTCTGATCAGCAGTTTCTTAAAACGCTCCTCCTGCTGTAGATCATCCTTCCAGGGCAGGGTTAAATCCAGGCTGACTGGCGCCATAATATTAAATGCAGTCGTCATACTACTCCCCTATGCTCGCCACTTGACCACTGGCCAAGATCGGTCCGGTCACCTGGTTAACCGCCAGCGATATATTGCGGAACTCGGCGGCATTACAGGTCGTCATAATGGTTTTCAACAGATGATATGGCACGGTTTGATCGCCTAAAATCGTCGCATTAAAGCCTGCCTGTTGTTTCTCTGCCAGCAGTTCAGGGTCGAGTTCAAGCTCCGCCTCTGCCTGCAGCACACTGCGGTGTTCGACCAGCGCCTGCTGTAATAACTCGATAGTATTATTTTTACTCACATCTAAGTCAGCCAAATACAGTAATGGCTTGCCGTCGAATAAAATTTGATCACCACTGACCACAATCATAATATCGGCCTTCACATCGCCCTTGGCCGAAGAATCCGGCAGGGTAATAAATTTCGCCTGTTCCAACTCCTCACTCTCACCGCTGTTAAGCAGTAAGAAAAAAACCAAGATGGTAAAAATATCCATCAGTGACACCAGATTTAGCTTGGTATCAAAAAAACTTTTTTTCTTGCGTGCATTGACCAAGGCCATCGTCACACTCTCCGTTATTGCGCTAGATTCACCAGCGAAACCTGTGGGAATAACTCTACCTCTACCAAACTGGCAGCCACCACAGTCTTATAGGATTTCACCGTATCCATCGCCGAGACCAGCGTCTGATAACTGACATTGGCTGCCGACTTGAGTACCACGTCTTTACGCTCAGGTAGCTGCTGTTTGATACCCTGTACCACCGATGCCAGGGTGACAAAATCATGGTCTGTCATACCGTCAACCTGACGTTTGGGAATATGCTGAACCAAGGTGTCGGCGGGGTAGTAAACACTCAGCCCCTGCTCATCGATGGCGATTTCAAATTCCGCCATGGCCTGTTCAGTCTGGCTCATACCACCGGTTAAATCTGGCAGTTTTAACTGATGTACCGTGACATTGGTAAAGGTCAGACTGAGCAACAATACCGGCACCAGAACAATCATCAAGTTCATGAAAGAGGTGATGTCGAGCTCTGCCTCATCGACCGATGTTTTACTGAGTTTCAATGCCATGGCCTAGCTCCCAGAAACCAGCTCATCATCACCGGAGCGGGCCAAACCCGCCTCAATATTCCTGTTCAATGTCATCACATTAAGAAACTTGACCGCCGACATTTCAATGCTGCTAACAATCGAGGCAGTTCTGTTTTGCAATACCGCATGCAGGGCCAGTAGAGGGATGGCCGCAATCAAACCGAAGGCGGTGGTGTTCATCGCCACCGAGATAGACAGCGATAACAACGCCGATTTTTCCGACGGGTCGGCACTGGCGACGGCGGTAAAGGCGGCGATCAAACCGACAATAGTACCGAGCAGACCGAGCAAGGTGGCAATATTAGCCAGCACCGACAGATAGCCGGTGCGTTTTTCCAGTTTTGGTAGCGCTTCCAGAATGCCCTCGCTCATGGCGTTCTCGATGTCACCACGCTGCTTAGACACCCGCATCATATCGAGGCCACAACCAATAATACGTGTGACCGGCACGTTAATATCGCGGGTAAATAGCTGCATCTTATCGAGATCATTGGTGCGTAGCAGCGGTAGAAAATTATCGAAGGCCTTAATATTGCGGTTTTTTTCACGCGATAAATACATCCAGCGCTCGATACTGATCACCAGACCGATGACCAGCACCAGACCTATGGGATAAATAAAGAAGCCGCCATCCTGAAAAAAGCGAACAATTGTGCTGTAGACATCTGCCATGGGAATATTCCTATTGTTTAAAACGGGTTGAATTAATCAACCGTCGGGACAAAGTTTTGGGTTTCTAAATTCATTTCGTCGTAAATCCGCATCGATCGCAACATCACATCTCGATCCACTGGCGACAGGCTTTCATCGTGTTTAGCCTCCATATTCCAATGCAATTTATCCGGCGTGCCCAGGCCCTGCCAGGGAATAAAATAGCTGACTGTCGGTTGTTCTTTGTCACCAATAAAACTCGATTCGAGCATAATCGGTTCGTCGCTGGCATTGGCCGTCACTGTCGCTATGCTCAGACTGACGATAATCATCACACAGTAAATCAGGCTGATATTTCTCAGCCTGTTGCCCTGGTAATGATGGCTGGCAACCGCACCATTCGATAAAATAGTCATTGCTTTATTCATCTTAATTTTCTGCCACCACGGTCACCGCCTGACGCTGCAACACCAACGCCTGGCCGGTACGTTGTTGCAACTCGGCCAGCCACTGCACTGCCTGCTCATCTTGCTCAGCTGCCAAATACAGGTAAGCCTCAAAATGGCGCTGGGCCTTTAACGGTTTGTTAAGATATTGATCATACAAAATAGCGATATTCAAATGCGCCTCGGGGAAATCGGGCCACACGGTAAGTGCCTTGACGTAAGTATGCTGCGCGGCGATAAAATCTCCCTCAACTCGCTGGCTGATAGCCAGGCCAATATAGCCGTTAACATTGAGCGAATTGATCGCCAGACCCTGCTGATACGCCTCGATTGCCTGCTGCTGCTTACCCTCTCTACGATAACCGTCGGCCAACAAAACCCAGGGGCCAGACAGCGTCGCATCGGACTCTGTCAGCGCCAACAGCAGGCTGCGAGCCTGTTCATGCTGCTCGCTTTTCAGCGCCCGACGGATGGCAATAAACTGGCCGATCGACTCTTTTGCTATCGCCCCCTCCTGCGCTTCATAGGGGTTGGCCAGCGCCTGATAACCCACGCTGCCGGCAGTCTGCGACTGCGGCTGTGGCAGGAAGTCGAGGCTGTCGATTAAACTTTTGGCGGCCTTCGGTGCCGCCACCGGCACCGCCTCACTCTCGGCAATCGACACCTGCGTCTCCAGCACCGAGCGGTTTTGATTAACCAACGGCTCAGGCTCGGCCTGCTGCACCTGACCACAGGCGGTTAACAGCAGACTACAAAACGCCACCGCCAGACTTTGACTATTAACGAATCTGATCACCGTATGCGACCTCCATCTCTTGTTTTCCGAAACGAATAGGATGACGTAACGCCATGTCATCAAAACTTTGTTTTATCCAGGGATTGAACTCACCCTGCCAACCGCGGACGATATTACTGAGCAACAACTCATCGGCCAAGCCGGCGAAAGGAGCGGCCTGTTGCTCGATGATCGCCGCAAACATTTGACGGTCACCACTGGACAAGCCCTTCGGCGCCGGTGCCTTTCTGAGGTCGCTGGCAAAGGTGGCATACAGTGTTGCCAGTTTATAGCTCGACTGGGTGGTGAACTCTAAAATGCCGTATTCCGCCGCCTGTTGATAGCGGCTGGTTGCCGCCTGTAATGACTCGTTTTTACGTGGCAGGCTTTTTTCTAACGGCTGATATAAGCGACGCTGAGAAAACTCCCAGGCAAAATAATCGCCGTATTCAACACAGGCCCAAGCCGCCAGCCATTGACTGCGCGCGGTGCGAGCACTCCCCCCCTTGGCATCACCATCAATGACCCGACGCAACCAGTACAGGTGGCGAATTTTATCGCCCTGCAACTGATAGTTTTGCGCCAGTTGATAGCGAGCCTCCATCCGCGTATCAAACGGTTTCTCATAGGCGTGGGCGTAGCGCTTAAATAAGATGATCGAGGTGTCGTAGTCTTTTAATTCTTTGTAGAGTTTGGCGGCGATAAACAGCGCCTCGCGCCTGACCTCGGCATCGCCATCCTTCTTACTGAGGCTGAGATACATATTGGCCGCCTGACTGGGGTCACCGCTTTTCTCATAGGCAAAGGCCAGCTTACGGGGAAATTCTTTCGCCAGCTTATGCTGCGAAAAATTCATACTGAGATCGGTTAGCAGATCAATCGACTGCTGCCACTGCTGTTCAGCCAGCAATAAGGTGGCGGCATCGTACTGCGCCACGGCGCGAACCGCTGTTGCCGGAGCCAACTCTTTGATACTCAATAACAGGGCAATGATTTGATCGTTGGCAACCGTGCTCTCAGGTTTTTGCTGCTCAACCTTTAGCTGCTGAGCCTGTTGATAAACCGCCGTGGCCACCCGTTCAGAAATACGCTCATACTCTTCACTGTTGACCGCCACCATCGAGCGCTGCTCTAGGTAGTAGTTGCTGGCCAAGGCGAAGTTATTCAATTTAAAATAGGAGTGGGCGGTAATGCCGTAGGCGGTCTTGCGCAATTCGCCATCGATGGCGTCACCCTTGTTAATCAACCCTGCGGTAACATTGATCGCCTGCTGGTATTGCTCAATACCAAACAAGTATTCCGCCGCATTGGTCAATACTGCACCAGAGCGCTTATCCAAGGGGAAGCTGGCGGCAAATTTGAGCATGCTGTCTGCGGCCTTGGCCTGGGTGTTTTTAGCCTTGCGGCTGCCCTCGTTCAAGCCATCAATCTGCTGCTGATAAGCCACAATGGCAGCATAACCCGCATCCGCGGCATAGTTGCCGGTATTACCCATGACATAGGCAACCTGCTCATAGGCGGCAATGGCCTGGGCATATTGCTGGGCAGAGAAGTATGTCTCAGCGGTTAAAAAGGTGTATTCCGCAACACGCTTACCCTGTGGGTAGTAATCGATGTAACGCTGGTAATAAGAGGCGGCGGTAGAAAAATCTGCCAGTGCCTGGCTGTGAATCTTTTTATACTTTTTATTGCTCGGCTCTAAATTCGTAGCCTCGACCATCAAATGCTGACCACTGCCGTGATAGAAGCTGGCCAGCTGCTGAATATACTGCTGAATATTTTTTTCTATATCGACACGATTACCAATGGTTTGGTTGTCGTAGTAATAATCAATATAAGAGGCCTTTTCTTGCCGCGCCTGTTGCGGAAAGCCACCGGCGACATAGCTGGCAATTAATTGACGATGCAGCTCTGGAGACTTGTCATTATCACGATAACGCCCGACATAGTTTCGCAGGGTTGCCGCGGAATCCTCGTAGCGTTCTTTTTCAAGGTAATAGTTGGCCAAGTCTTGGTAAATCATCCACACATAGGGCTGTTTCGCCAAGTCTTGTATGTCATTGATTGAGTCCGTTCCGCCCTGCTGTGCCAGCGCCAAGCTCATCGAGTGGATGGTGTCATCGAGTAACGGCTTATCCGCCGCTGGCAGTTGATCAACGGTAATACCATTATCGAGCAGCGCCGATATGACCGCATAAAACGAGGTTAAACTCTCTTGATAAGCACCCTGCTTGTACTGTGACCACGCCAACATGTAATAGGCATTAGCACCTAATGCGGTGGTATCCGCCGCCAGTGAGCGCTGATAAAAGCGTTCGGCATCACGGTATTTTTTATCGTTGAAATAAATATCGCCAAGACGAAAATAGGCCTCGGTATTGTAACTGTACTGCGGGTGCTTAGTGGTTAATTCTAACAAGGTATCACGTGCCTTGTAGGCCTCGCCATCCATGTCATAAGCCTTGGCTAGCTGGTAGAGAACATCGGCATTATCCGGCGAGTTAGGGTATTTTTTCAGCACTTCCCGGTAGGATAGAATCGCCTCTTTATAATAACTTTTACTGCTTACTGGGGTGGCCACCTGCTGGTGCTGACCTTCCAGCATATAAACATCGGCAATACGGCGCTCAATTTGCTCTTTGAGTTCATCGTCTTTAAACAGGTCGAGCAGTTCTTGATACTCTTCCCGGACCTGCTGATGATCGAGCTGATCGAAGGCAATAGGTTGCTCCTCTTTCACCTGATAATTGAGGCTGCCTATCTTTTGGCTCTGCCCTGCACAGGCCGACAACAGCAATACCGCAACAGCACCGATAAACCGCCTTAACGGCACACCGCCAACGGCAACCCTAGAGCGCATCATTACTTGCTTACTATCAATATTCATCAGCTATCTACCGCCTGTTGCCCTTGTTTTGCCTGATCTAACGTCATCAGCGTGGTGTCATATAAGCGTGCCTTGGCTAATCTTGCCTGCGCCCAGTAATAGCTCATACGATCTAAATGTTTGTCTAATTCGGCATCAACCAGCTGGCGCATTACCGGCTCCAAGCGACGAATATAACCGTCGGTTCGCTGCTGTAACTGACTGATACGACGATGGGTATCGGTTACCAATACTTTGTTCTCGGGTAGCTGAACATAGGGTTTTTTTAGCTGTTCTAACTGGTTAATGCGGCTATTCAGCAGCACCAATTGTTTACCCGTGCTCTGCTGCAGCGCGGTGAAACGCTTTTTTTGCTCGGGTTCAAGCACCAGCGTATAGAGGTTGAATTCTGCAAACTGTTCGGCCAATTGCTCAGAAACATTGCGACTGCTATCACGCACTTCCCTAACACGGTTATAGGCTTTGATGGAGTCGCGATTATTGACAACCAGCAGGTGTTGCTGCTTTTGACCATGCCAATAATTAAGATTTTTTTGTATCGCATAGAGATCTGCCAGTTCACGTAGCGTCTCTTGAAAAGCGTTGCTGGCCATTAAATCGATCAGAAACGGTGTCAGCTTACTGTAATCCACCGTTGGTTGAGAGCCATACCAGTCTGACTCATCCATAATGGCTTCGAGATTGGTGACAAACTCACGCGGTACATCTTGCTTGGCAATAATCGCCTTCGCCTGATTTACCAAGTTGACGCCATGTTTAAATTCTTTTTCGGCTAACAAATAGTGCTTAAGCGCCATTCTCGGTGCTTTTTGTTGCTCATACAAATGGCCTAATAACACCTTGGCCTCCTGCACCTCGGCGATGGCAATCGAGCGATTATCCAAGGCCATCAAAGCAGCAACGGCTTGATTAAAGTCTTTGAGCTTTATAGCAGCCCAGGCATAACTGAGTAAGCCACGATTGGAATACAGGCCAGTGGTGCGAATATCCTGCAGTTGAAACCAGGCCTCGGCGTAATTTTTATTACCAATCGCAATCTGCGCCAGACCGTGCCGAGCTCTGTCGGCCAACACCGCTGTCTCTACACTGATACCGGCGATAGCAGCCACCTCATGCAGCCCCCTCGCAGCCGCAGCGGTATCGCCCTGACGTAATTTGGCAATGGCGATATTAAACACTAAATAAGGATAGTAAGGCGTGTCCTTTAGCGCCCCCTGCAAAAAACCCTCTGCCGCCGTTAGGTGTAAACCAGAGATATTGAGCAGACTGGCCAGGTAGTGATATTGGGGGTGTAAGTCGGCGGGGATATTACCAGAGACATTACTCAGCGACTGTAGCGCAGCGGTATTATTCGACTTGTGGTACTGCAACTTGGCCAGATAATACCAGGCCCGGTTGGCGGTTAACTCCGGCTGATTGGTCGCCAGCAACTGATCAAAAATGGTATAGGCCTCATCGGCTACACCGTAGGAAAGCAGCATCCCCCCCTCTAACACCCGACCATCCGCAGACAGTGCCAGACGATTACTCTGGTGACGTAGATAGCTCTGACCGATTAAAGCCGAAAAATAATCCTGAGAATAATAATGAAACAGCACTTCACCGTAGGCAAGCTGCTGGCGTTGCTGTTCGATTTCAGCCTCAGAATAAGCAACTAAAACAGGGTTTGCCACTGCATTGACGCTGAGAAAAAATACGGAAATTAACAACAACATCAGAGGCTTCATCGGGTTACCACTGGGTAATTTCAAATGAGGGTTCCTGCTTAGAAAAATCATCCACTATCGATAGCTCTAAATACTGGCCGGAACCCGACTTTACAAAGTCGAGGCTCTGAGCACGCTTATAGGGACGACCATCACTACCAAAACCAGTAAAGAAGGCCGTCGCCGAATGCTTACCCTGGTTAATATTGGTGATATAAAGTTGCTGTACACCGCCTCGCTTGAGAGAGTTTCGCTGCTTCTCCGAGTAAAGATGGGAGGCAACCAGCTTGCCATCTAGCTTTAATTTAACGCTCTCCAAGCTGAAAAACTCCCCCCCTTTAACCGATAAGAACACCGCATATTTGGTCGTGGTTGGGAACAATATCTTCTCTTCCATCACCCTCACGGTCTGATTGATGGCAATCACGTCTTTCTTCAGTGATTGAATCTCATTCGACAGGCGCAGTACTTCTGCGCGAGCACTGGCTTCAGCCTCAGATATTTTCTGTACAGAAAAATCCACATTACTATCACCCTCGGCATAGGCCAATATCGAATAAAGCGCGACAGTCAGAACAAACAGCATCGACAAGGCGAGCCTATAGATGAGATCAAGCGACATATTTACATCCAAGCAAAACAAATTATATTGTTGTCAGAGAATTATGCAAAAAATGCTATTAGAAATATTATTCAATTTTAATTTTTATCGGTTTGCTCACATCTTTCGAAGATAGTTGCAGCAAAAACGACGACAAGCACTCATTTTTCATCATAACCACTTAAAAACAAGCCATATAGTGATTTCGTTAACACTTGGCATCGTACTGGTTCTCGGTAGGTTTTACATTCATCAGGTAGAATGTAAAAAAATAAATTATTAATGAGACACCGATGTTGCCACGCTTTTTATTACCCATGTCATCTTTAATGCTGACCAGCTGCCTTCTGTCATTTACCGCCACCGCAGACAGCCAGGCTATCAGTAACGACAGCGTCACAATCATAGAGCCAAAGTCTCAACACACTAAAACCCAGAGAATTGGCTATAAGCGTCACGACATAGAAATTGGCATCAATGCTGGCGCCCTGTCGGTTGAAGATTTTGGTAGCAGCTACAACTACGGCCTACAGCTTAATTATTTTATCTCCGACAGACTGTTTGCACAGCTCGCTTACACTACCGGCAATATTGAAAAAGCTGAATTCGAAAAAAATAGCGGCAGCTCTTTTATCAAGAGCGGCGAACGAACGTTTAGCCAGACCAACTTGCTCGCCGGTTACAACATCCTGCCCGGCAGAAGCTATATGGGCGGCCATAAATTTACCTCAGGTATCTTCTTATTAGCCGGCGCCAGCAACATTAATTTTGCCGGTGACAGCAACGTTGGCGCCATTGTTGGCGCCAGCTATCGACTGCTGCTTAGCCCCAGCCTAGCCGGCAGTATCGACTTCAAGGATATTATTTTTCAGCGCGATTTTCTCAATGATCAAAAAATCACCAACAACCTCGAAGCCAGTGTGACACTGAATTATCGCTTCTAATGTCGACATCAAGGACCAGCCCTATGCGATTTGCCACAAAGAGTTTGCTTACAACTGCGGTATCAACCCTTGCCCTAAGCTCCGGCTGGGCCGCCGACGGTGATTACGGCGATGCCTGCGAATGCAAGATAGGCGATATCGGCAAGCGGGTAATCCCCATTGTCATACGAGACTTCAAGGCCTCTCACCCTGACTTTGAAGCCTTTATTGGTGAGGACTACGGTATTGTTGAGCGCGAACTGGGCAGTGATGGTCGCCCCGTTTACGCCAGTGACAGCGACACCGAAACAACCACAGGAAAATATAATTTCGATCAGTGGTACCGCAATGTTGAGCAGGTAAACATTGCCATCCCACTGTCTCTTCAATTGACAGAAATCGCACCCAATGTGTGGGAATACAGCAATAGTAGCTTTTTCCCCATTGATAATATGGGCTGGGATGACCCCATATTAAGAAGCGATGAAATCACCAGCCTCAACGGTTGGTTTCAACCGGAAGGTGGCTGGGGCGGCTGGAAGCCAAAACCCGAGGACAAGATCAATGGTCACAATTATCACTTCACCCTCGAAACCCATTTGAAGTTCGACTATAACGGTGGTGAGGTTTTTACCTTCCGCGGCGACGATGATTTATTTGTCTACATTAACGGCATCTTAGCCATCGATATTGGTGGCGTTCACGGCGTCATCGAACGTACCATCAGCCTCGACGATATTGCCGACGACCTCGGTATCGACGTGGGCAACCGCTACAGCTTCGACCTTTTCTTCGCTGAGCGACACACCACCGAGTCAAATTTTAAATTTCAAACCAGCATCAATCTTCAGTGTTTATAATCTGCAATAAGCACCCTCTCCCATAGCGGTGGAAAAGGCCTCGGCCTTTTTTGCCGCTTCTAATTTCGCTTAATGTTGAGCACAAAAAAAAGAGCCTAGGCTCTTTTTTTTGTTAACCGTTAACGCTAGAACAAGTAACTCAAGCCCGTCGTTAACTGAGTATTATGCACTGTCTTATCCTTGGATAATAAATCCGAGCTGTAGATACGGTCACGGTAATCCAGACGCCAAACGTAGCGACGCATAAACTCTATTTGATACCCTACACCGACGGTATAGGTGAAATTGGATTCACCACCGTAATCACTGTTACCCACGCCACCGATAAGATAGAGCGAACCAAGACTGGGGTTACCCTCGGTAAGAAACACCTCACCCTTGAGCAATTTATAGCCTAACAAAAAATCATAGCTGCGATAGGATCGATCACTGCCAGTAAACAGCTCACCCTGACTTTTCTCATAAGAGGAGGGCGCTGTTTCTGCCGTCATAGCACCGGTAAATTGTAAGAAAAAAGACTCCGACGCCTGAAAAGTCAGCGCCGCCCCAACCACCGCCTCGCTGGAGAAATTATCGATATTGACCACACCCAGATACACACCAGCATCAAACACCTCGCTATCAATCGACGAAGCGGTTATCTCTCCGTCGGCAGCAACAGCACTGCTGCCCACGATAGCTGAAGCTAACAGTATTGATTTTGTCGCTAAAAGAACGCGTTGAAGCCTATTTTCCATGATTCAATATCCAGTGCCTTATCTTCACTCATCGAATACCAGCGGTATTCACCACGTATGACAAAATTACGCCCCATATAATAATTAGCACCCAACCCAACATTGAAAAAAGTGGACTGATCTGCCAACAACGGCGTCAATTTTGGTTGTTCTTGTAAATCCATATTACCGCCACCCAAGACCAATACCGGTGACAAACGCCAATGTGACATTGGCTCTAATAATATATTGGCTCCGTACATAGAGCCTTTAATGTCAGCGCTGTACAGCTGCCCCCACTCTGCCTCTGCAGACAACCATGAAAATAATCGATAACCCGCCGCCACGGTAAAGAGGTCTGCCCCCTTGAGCTCGCCACCACTAAACTGCCCGGCAGAAAAACCAAGCTGCCAGCTATTCTTTAAGTAATCGCCATAGCCAACAGACGGCAGATCGACAGGCTCACCCGTCGACTGCAGGGTACGGGATAATTGTTTGGCACTGATCCAGCCGCGACGTCCACGCTGATCTCGCACCTCATACCAATCCGGCCGGCGAGTTAACACCTCGACGGTCTCTCCCTGCTCGATCACATTCAGCACCGGATAACCCATGGCCGGCCCGGAATGAACATCGGCATAGGGGTCGATAACCTCAAGCATCAACACATGATAAGAGACCTCATGCTGTTGCTCATCAACGGTACTGACGGGTTCTGGTTGAACCTCTTCAGCGGCCAGCGAAAGCGCCGGCATTGCCGTCGCCAACAGCCACAGTATTTTCTTCTTCAACACCACATCCTTGCCCTTAAGCGATTATCAAACAGGGCTTATTACTTTTTTTCCAGTATATAGTGCCTATAAATCATCTTCTTAACTCTATTACCAAGCTGTGTACCAGCACTCCTAACGGCTGAGATGTAGCGCAACATTCAGCAATAAAATAGATTAACAGTCATTTTCGAGAGCCAGTCGACAGATTCCTCACGTCCCCGCCTGATTGACCAATATTACAAAATAGCCATGTCACGGTTAAAATTAATTTTGTCTTGTTTGTTTTCGCGATATCATTCTAAAACAACAAGTTATCACCTAGTACATTGGCACCTATTAACAGATTGAATATATTGACTGTGTGATGCAGTCGTTGTTTTTTGACACGCCACATATTTTCTTGCAAAATCGAAACCATAACAAAAGTACCAACGACGCCGTAGAGACCATCCCGGTCTTCAGTCGCCGAGTACTGGCTTTACTGCACTGCTATTGGAGTTACTTTATGAGCGCTGTTCTTGTTGTCGACGCGGGTTGTGACCTGCCGAAAAGCTACCTCGATAAAAATAATATTGAAATCCTGCCTATTACTATTCTCATCGATGGCAAAGAGTTTGTAGATAATAAAGACCCTGAAGTGCTGCGCGACTTTTTCTCTCAGAAGCTGACAGCCAATGACAGAAAAGGCTACAGCGTCGCCTGGGAAAGTGACGAGATGAGCCAGTTTGTACTGGAAAAACTCGTACCCGGCCATGATTTTGCACTGGTTGAAACTGTTGCCCAGAGTCGCAGCCCCTTATTTAGCAACGCCAGAGACGCCTCTTTTAAGGTGCTTGGTGAGTATAAGAAGTACAAGGCCAACCCCAATACCACCTTCGGTATGCGCGTCATTAACACCGGCACCGTATTTGCTGGCCAGGGTCTGCTGGCGGTTAAATCCAGTGAACTGATCCAAGACGGTGTCACCAAGTCCGAGCTGCGAAAGTCAGTTGAGAAGTTCAAAGACACGGTCTATGCCTATGCCGTACCCCCGGATGTCGCCTATTTGCGCAGCCGCATCAAGCAACGCGGTGATAAAAGCATCAGCTGGGCCGCCGCCACCTTTGGCAAGGCATTAGAGATCACCCCCATACTATGCGCCAAAGACGATGATACCTTCCCTGTCGCCAAGGTTCGTGGCCATACCAAGGCCATCAACTTAATGTTCAGTGTTGCCTGCAAGCAGATAGAGAAAGGCCTGAGCCACAATACCGTGGTGCTCAGTATTGCTGACGATGTCGAGAAACTGAATGAATTTGAAGGCTTCGCCTCGTTGCAAGCACTGTGTGAGGAGAAGAGTGTCGAACTGATTACCTGTATGATGGGGCTGACCGGTGCGGTTAACCTGGGCCCTGGTACCATTAGTATTGCTGTCTCCTGCGACACCCCTCCGCACGAAGCGATATTCTAAACCCCCTTGGTTTTCACCAACGACTGCGACAAAAAAGCCGCCGATAAAGGCGGCTTTTTTGTTTTTTCCTAACGCCCTACGTCAGGCTTTTACTCACCACCTCATAGACATCGCTGGACAGGTTTGGCGCCGCCATAATCTGCTTTAATGCCGCCTGCATATTATCGGCCTGAGCCGGGGCAAACCTGCGCCACTTGGTCAGCGGCGTGATAATACGAGCCGCTATCTGTGGGTTGAGTTCGTTCAGCCTGATCACCTGTTCGGCAAGGAACTGATAGCCGCTGCCATCACTGTGGTGGAAGTTAATCGCATTCTGAGCACAGAACACCGCCACCACGGAACGCACCTTGTTGGGGTTCTTAATATCGAACGCAGGGTGCTGCATTAACGCCTTCACACGGTCGAGGCCACCGGCCAGACCACAACCCGCCTGTACCTGCAGCCACTGGTTAACCACTAATGCCTCTTGCTGCCAGCGGTGATAGAAATCATCGAGCATATCCTGCTTGGCACTGGCCGCATTCGGGCCATCACTATTCACCATGGCGCTTAATGCTGCCATGGTATCGGTCATATTATCGGCCTGCTGGTACTGCTGCTGCAGCAACTCGATGGCACTCTGATCCGGTAATAAACTGAGGTAGCTCAGACAGGCATTCTTCAGGCTGCGTTGCGCAATCTGCGTCGCATCCGGGCGGTATTCATCCGTCGACACGTTCGAGTGATAGCAATCCAGCAACAGGCTTTGCAGCTCTACCGCGATAGCCAGGCGTACTTTCTCTCTCGCCGCCTGTAAGGCTTCGATATCGGCCTGCTGAGACAACTCAATTAAATACGCCAGGCTGGGCAGCGACATCATCATGGCCACCATCGCCTTATCATTCGCCTCAGCATCGCCTAACAGTGCTCTAATGGCGGTTAGCAGGGAGCTGTCGACGCTGATCGCCTCACCCTGGCGCCAGGCCACAGCCTGCTCATTGATAATCTGCACGGCCAACTGCTGCATCGCATCCCAACGACAGAAGCCGTCGTTATCACGCGCCGCCAGCATCAGCAGCTGTTCGCGGCTGTAATCGAAGCGTAGTTTCACCGGAGCCGAGAAATTTCTCAGCAGCGATGGCACCGGCGCCTCGGTGACGTTTTCAAAGACAAACTGCTGGCTTTGTTGATCGACGGCCAGCACGGTTTCTTCACCGCAGTCGACACCGTTAAGCGTCAGCGGCAACAAACCGTCACGACCGACCAGAGCCGTTGCCATGGGAATCAAGAATACCGGTTTATCGGCCTGGCCCGGTGTCGCCGGACAGGATTGGCTGACACTGAGGGTATAGGTCTTGTCGGCGGCATTATACTCACCGCTGACATCCAGCTGAGGTGTCCCGGCCTGATCGTACCAGTGCTGAAATTGGCTGAAATCCTGGCCACTGACCTCGGCCATACAGGCGACGAAATCATCGGTGGTCACCGCCTGACCGTCGAAGCGGTCGAAGTACAAATCGGTGCCCTGGCGAAACAAGTCCTCACCGAGTAGATTGGCAATCATACGCACCACCTCGGCACCCTTCTCATAGATGGTCAAGGTATAGAAGTTTGAAATTTCAATAAACGAGGCGGGACGAATCGGGTGTGCCATCGGGCCGGCATCTTCGGCAAACTGCGCCGAGCGCAATAATTGCACTTCCTCCACCCGCTTCACCGTCGGCGAGTTCATATCGGCGGAGAATTCTGCATCACGATAAACGGTAAAGCCTTCCTTCAGACTGAGTTGAAACCAATCTCGACAGGTGACACGGTTGCCCGACCAGTTGTGAAAATATTCGTGGGCGACAACCCCCTCTACCCGCTGAAATGCCGCATCGGTAGTCGTTTTCTGCTCGGCCAATACACAGGAGGTGTTAAAGATATTGAGGCCTTTGTTTTCCATTGCCCCCATATTGAAATCATCGACGGCGACGATCATATAAATACCGAGATCGTATTCGCGCCCGTAGGTGGTCTCATCCCAACGCATGGCATTTTTCAGCGATAGCATGGCATGGTCACATTTATCGAGATCCTTGGGCTCGACAAACAACTGCAGTGATACTTCACGGCCACTCATGGTGGTAAAGCTGTCTTCCACCAACGCCAGATCGGCGGCGACCACGGCAAATAAATAGGCCGGTTTCTTAAAGGGGTCCTGCCAGGTGACAAAGTGCTGGCCATCAGCTAAATCACCACGATCCACAGGATTACCGTTAGATAACAACAGTGGGTATTTAGCCTTGTCGGCGACGACGGTGGTGGTAAACACACTCATCACATCGGGGCGGTCGAGATAGTAGGTAATCTTGCGGAAGCCCTCGGCCTCGCACTGGGTACAAAACATGGTACGCGACTGATACAGGCCCTCCAGCGAGGTATTATCCTGGGGCTGGATTTGAGTGACACACTCCAGCTCAAACTGAGCCGGCAAACCACGAATAGTCAGCGTTTGTTCATCGACACTGTATTGGCTTTGATCGACATCGACGCCATTCACCAATAGCGACAACAGCGTTAACTCGACGCCATGCAGCACCAGCTCGGCGCCCTCGGCCACACCGTCACGACGCTGCATACTCAATCGACTGCGCACAACCGTGTCGCTATCGGCCAGCTCAAAACGCAGATGCGTCTCGCTGATCCAATAATTGGGCTGTTGATAATCCTTCAGGTAAATTGTACCCGGCTGTGCGTTTTCCATGGCTAAACATCCTAACTAAAACAAGTATTGCCCCAGCTCGTGGCCGGAGCGCTATTATTCGGCGTAGAAATCTAAGTGATAAGCGGTGAACTTACGCATGTTAATAACGCCGCTATCCAAGATTAAATACTGCCCCTTAATGCCGTTGAGTTTGCCCTCAACAACACCTAACATCTCACCACTGCCTGATAACGCGGCGGTGAATTGCTGTTCGATCTCGGCTTTGTCCAGCGCTGCAAGCTCCGGGAACTTCTTGATCACTGCCGTCACCGCTTCCAGCGCAGGCTTGACAGTAAATGCCTTTTTAAGACCTTTCTTTATGGTCGAGGTAAACAGCTTTTGCGCTGCTTTCTCAGTCTTTGCATTAATACCAACGGCGCTGACTGTCTGCTGCAACTGTTGAAAAAACAGCGGTTCATACAGCGCTCGATAGCTGTTTTCTAATTCGCTATCCAACGACCGAGAGGTGACCTTCTCGGGGTACTGGGTTACTGGGTATTGAATATCAACAATGTCACTGTCATCCAACCACTCGATATCGGCGTGAAATTCGATGGCGTTAAAGTCGCCATTATTATCGAGTTTATGCTGCACTTCAGCCTCAACCTCGGCAATTAAACCGGCGATTTTCACGCTCAACTCATCCTTTGCCTCAGCCCACAGCTGATTCAGATCGAGGGGCTCGGCGTCGCCTTTGAGTAAATTACGCCAGTTGGTCTTGTCGGGTAAAATAGCCTTGAAAGCATCTTCCACCTTGCCCGACATCAAGCGGTTTTTCACCCGGGCCACCGGCTTTGCCTGGATTGCACCCTGGTCCATCCACCGCGTCGGTATTTGGCTGCCACGGGTAATACCAATCTTAATGCCCGATGAATTAGCCAAGTAGACATAGTGATCCTGAAAACAATATTTCTCACCCCAGCCACTGTCGCGACAGCTACCGGCATGGTAATGGCACTTTTCTGGGCTCATTATGCAACTATCACACTGGGGCAGCGTCTGCGCACAGCGGTAACAATAACCTTGACTGTAACTCTTGCGGGTTTTCTTACCGCAGGCATTACAGTTGATGGCACCGCGAAACACAAACCGTAGCGACTGGCCAATCAAGGCGTTCATATCGATTAACTGATCACCCACAGGGAGTTGATAACGCACGCCCTCAGGCTGCAGCTCGGTGTTCATTTTGGTCAGTTGACCACTGGCAAGTAATGGCAAGTAATTCTCCAACAAATCTGCTCTACAGCGTGCTATTTAAAATCGAGGGTTTGTGTATCGCTGAGTTTGCTGTCACGTTGTTGTTTTTTCTTCTCACTCATATTGACGAAGCCGGTGCGATCTTCCTCAATTAAATTTTTCTCACCGTAGGCAATAATTGCCTGCATACACAATTCTTTCTGTTCGACGGTCAATACCTTGCCGTCGGCCCACTTGCCCAATTCAATCGCACGCTGCAAATTGGCGTACACTTCCGGCGTGATGGTGGCTAATATCTTTTCGAGATCCACGGGTTTTACTCCTCTATCAATACGTTCAAGCTGCTCGACATCCCCGTCAACAGGCCCTCAACTGGGGCCGCTGGGCTATCATCAAACAGCGGTAATTTGTCGCCATTATATCATGGCTGTAAACGGTAACGACGGCCAATAGCAACGCTGACAGCGGCGACCGCCATACCGGCAAACAGACCGCCAAAGTGCGCCGCATTGGCCACCGAGGTACCGCTGAAGAAGGTGACAATACCGCTGGCCGCCACCACTAAATACACCAGCATCATATAGATCAGCGATTTGGGCACGGCAAAATCTTCACCCCTGCGCAACAGGCTCCATACCCAGACGTAGCCAACCAGACCGGAATCAACGCCGGACAAACCGCCAAAAATAGTATTTGGCGACATCATAAACTGGGCAACATTGGCGGCCAAGGCGGTGATTAACACCACCGCCAGCAGCTGATAGCGACCTTGAATCAATTCTATCCGGTGACCAAAAAACCACATCCAAACAATATTAAAGACAATGTGTAACAACCCAAAATGCAAAAATGTCGGGGTCAATAACCGCCAAAATTCCAGCGTCTGCCAACTGTCTTGGGCCGGCATGAAATACAGCTCTGGACCCTGAAAAAAATAATCCTGAAAGGTAAACCAGTGCATCCATCCCTGGCTGGCGTCGAGGGAGACGATGACTGTGCCGGCAATCGATAATAAAATCGTCATCAGCGTCACTGGCACCACGGTCAATACCAGCCGCCAATTGATTCGCCGCCGGGGTTGCGTCGCTACCGGTTGCTGTGGCTTTAGCAGGCCCTGCTGAAACTGCTGATAAAGTCCTTGAACCTGTTCGATATCACCCTGTTTAAAAACGTCAACAACCTGTTGACCAGCTTCCTCGCTGATCTGGTGCTCGATTTTCATTGCCCAAAGGGTACGGCTTAACTCTCCGATATTTTCATCGATAGAGAGGCTCAGCGCACGATAAGCTGACATAACTGCTTCCTAATAATAACGTCTGGATAGCTCGACCGACACGGCGCCGGCGCTCTAATCACGATAATCGACCGTCACAAATTTGTCACGGTGAAGACGGGTTTCGTCGTCCATTCGGTAGGCAACTAACTGCCCTCCTAAAACCGCACTGTAATCGAGACAGGCAATGTTTTCACACTGTTGCTGCGGTTGATTGTGCAGCCAGTAGTGGCCAATAAACAATGGCCTGCGCTCGGGGCCGTAGCGGTGCTCACTCAACCACTGGCGGGTTGACGCCGACAACTGTTGCTGAGAGAGGCTGTCGGGCAGCGGGTCGGGCTGAAAGGCAGTATCGCCCAGGTTGTCAAAACCACCCCAGAACCGCACCCGAAAACGCCGTCGATGCTGCCCCTCTCGGCCGACAATAACATGCTCATCAGGCAGCGCCAGTGTCAGGCCAGTGGTTAATCGTTTGACCAGTCGGCCGCAATCACCTTTTGGCTCCAATGCCGATTGCACAAACTGTTGATGACTGAGGTTATCGCGATGATGCTCGCCGACAAAACGGTCAATCAAGTCTTCGTCCCAGAACGCATGGACAGCACGAAAATGACGGTGCTGATAGAACAGCGGCAACTCAGACATCCACTGTTTAAACTCTTGCAACTCCTGACCATAGTTGGCGAATTGCTTGAGAGTTTGGGCAATAATATTATTACTGTGGTCGGTATGACGACGCAGATAACCGCCCTGTTCACTGGGAGTTAAGTACAGCGCTGTGTGATACTCATGATTACCCATCAGTACCACCGCCGAACCACGCTCAACCATATCGCGGACCAAATGCAGCAGCGGCCTGATTGCCGGCCCTCGATCGACCAGATCACCGAGAAAAATCAGCTGCCGTGGACGCTGTTGATCACGGTATTGATAAGTGCCTCTGACCCGAACATAGCCCAGTGTCTCAAGCAGCTCTAACAGGGTTTTATAGCAGCCATGAACATCACCCACCAAGTCGAAGCCGGTGAACTGTTCGGCGCTGGCAGACTGAAACTCAGCCATGCTAATCCGACAACCGCTCGCTCCAGCCAAGCTTGTCTCGGCAGGCAGCGTAAAAATCGTGATCCTGGGGGTGCAGCAAGGTCAATTGCTCTGACTTTTTGCTGATTTTTACCTCGTCACCGGGGGCGGTGTTAAGATGAACCTGGCCGTCACAACTGATATAGGGATGGCAGTCGCCGATAACGACCTTGATCTCGGTATTGCCATTGACCACGGTTGGCCTGGCACTGAGAGTGTGGGGAAACATTGGCACAATGGCGATAGCGTCCAAGCCCGGATGCATGATCGGGCCGCCGCCAGACAGCGCATAGGCAGTGGAGCCGGTTGGCGTCGATACAATCAAGCCATCCGAGTCCTGGCTGTAAACGTAGGCATCCCCCATATAGAGATCGAAATTAATCATTCTTGCGGAGCGACCCGAGTTGATAACCACATCGTTTAAGGCACTGCCGGAGGCGATCAAATCCCCGCCGCGGTAGACATTGACCGCCAGCAAAAAACGCTGCTCAACCTGATAGTGGCCATCCAGCACCTCGCCCACTTTTTCTTCGATTTCGTCGGGGTGGATATCGGTCAAAAAACCCAGTTTGCCGCGATTAATACCCAGAATAGGGATGTCGTGACGAGCCATCGCTCTCGCCACCCCCAGCAAACTGCCGTCACCACCGATAACAACCACCAAATCGCACTGCTCACCGATTTGCTTCCGGCTGGCCACCTGCATCGCGCTGTGGTCCAGGTGCTGAGAAATCTCATCGTCAACCAACACTTTTAACTGCCGCGACAATAACAGTTGTTGCAACACGCTCACTGAATGCAGCACTAACTCACTGCCTAAGCGACCAATGATTCCAACCGTTTCAAAAGGCTTCATAGCATTTGCTCAAGAAAAATAGTGCTTAGATTATAACTGGTTTTTTTTACTTGAGAACAGCCTGGTCACTAACTGGCTTGAAATAATAACTGCTGATTGGCGGCGAGGTCATCAATACCATTGCGCAACACTTTTACCTGGATGCCAGAGCGAGCCAACAGCTGTGCCGCTGCCGTGCTGCGACGACCGCTGTTACAGTAGACAATGTAATTTTTATGCGCCAGCAGCATTGCCGATTTGAGCTGCAGAATATCGAGCGGCATATTTATCGAACGATAGCAGTGGCCACGCTCATACTCTTGCTGCGTTCTTACATCCAGCCAAATACTACCACTGGCGATATTGTTACCCGCCTCAGTAAAGCCAATTTGAGTCGCATGCTGGTGCTGCAACAGTTGATAAAATGCCGGTTTATCCAGCCGCATCAAGACCCCATCGGTGGTCATTCTCACCGTCGCATTACGGGGTAAATCATTCAGCATCGCCTCCTCGCCAAAGCACTGACCGGCCACCAATGTTGCCAATAATCGCTCATGACCATCGGCATCGGTAACGACAACCTCGCCAGCACCCGACTTAATCACATAACAGCATTCCCCCACCTCTCCTTGACGGACAATCACCTGCTGATCAGATACCTCCAGTGGGTAAAACTGATCGACTATTTCTGCCATGTTAAGCGGTGAAACTCGGTGAAAAAGGTTTGAGTTAAGCAGCGTCGTCATCCAATTAAGGTCGCCCTGGTCTCCACTATCCCGCTGCAGGGCCAACAATAAATAGCTCGCACAATGACTCCAACACAGCAGTGAATCCACCATCTGCGCCGGCATGGATAGCAGCACGGTGTCCTCGACGGCGCTGGCCCGATGACTGCGCGGATAACCGCCAGGGAGGGGCCACAGGCTTTGCTCACTGCCGGCCCTGATCAGTTCAGTCTCATCACCATCGTCGACCAGCACACTCCCCTGCACCACGTAGAGCTGGCGGCCGTCAGTGTCGGCGGGCTGAAAGATGAGCTGATCGCGGCAATAGGGCAGCCACTCACAGTATCGCAACACCCCTTTCAAATGCTCTCGAGTCATAGCATTAAGCGGTGAGAACTGAGCCAAGGTGTCGATTATTTCCTGCTCATTAAGATTTAACATTGATCCGCCTGCTGCGCCAAATAACGCAATTTATCGAGACGCGGCTTCATGCCACGCAGCCCCTGTAGGCCACCGGTATGCACCGCAACAATATGACTGCCGGGGGGGAAATAGCCCTGTTCGATCAGAGCAAACAAGGCCTTGAACATTTTGCCGCTGTAGATTGGCTCTAAGGTGATGCCAAACTGCCGCTCAAATTGATCACAAAAGACGACCAATTCGCCATCGACCTTGGCGTAACCACCACAGTGAAAACCGTCTAACAGCTGCCACTCAGGCAGATTCTGACGCCCTTGCAGCCAGCGATTAATATCCTCAAGCAACGACTGATGCGCCTTGAGCACGGCAATGCCGAGCAGTTGTCGCCCCGACTCAGCCCCTGCCACCATCCCCGCCAAGGTGCCGGCAGTACCGCAGGCAACCACGGCAATATCATAATCGGGGAGCTGACAGGCGAGCTCACGAGTAATATCACCACAGCCCTCGATGGCCAATGCATTAGCACCACCCTCGGGAATAATATAGCTTTTGCCAAAACGCTGCTGCAACCAATGTAAGCACTCGGGCTGTCGTTTGTGTCGGTACTGCTCACGACTGATAAAAACCAACTCCATACCCCAACGCTCTGCATCGGCGAGGGTAGGGTTGAGCGGCTCTATACGCTCGCCTCTAATCACCCCGACAGTGCGCAACCCCAGCTTGCTGCCGGCACAGGCCAGGGCATGAATATGATTAGAATAGGCCCCGCCGAAACTGATGACCGTCGTCAGATTTTGCGCCTTGGCTGCAGCCAAATTATGCTTGAGCTTATACCACTTATTGCCGCTGATATGATGATCGAGCAGGTCTAAACGCTTGACCGACAGGCGCAGCTGCTGACGCGTTAACAGCGGCGAGTGCAGCGCCTGTACCGGGGTTTGAGCAAACTCTAATAGCTCCTCGTGCATGGACGCGCTACCTCTGCGATTTTTTGACGATAAGCCCTAGCGACCACCGAACATGATCTTGCTGACGGTTTTAGCCGACAGCGTGTGGGAACTGCAACGATCCGTTTCGCCGCCAATGAAATAGCTGGGCATATCTACCCGTGCCACCGGTTTGCCGCAACGATTGCCACCGGCAACCTCATTACAGATCGGGGCCTGGAAGTGACTGAGCCAATCGCGGTAGCGGTCGAGATCGCAGTCACAATGCTGGGCGGCAAACACATCGGGGGCCTCGAGATAATCTGACAGCTGCTCGATGTCGATACTCATTTCACCGGCACCGGGCTGAAAGGCCACAAAGTGGATACCACTGCGAACCAACTTAGCCAGCAGCTGATCACCGCCCTCAACAAACAATCGCTGCTTATCAGCCTGCAGCTGTTCGATCTGCTCTAACAAGGCTGTATTACTCTCACGTCGATAAAGTTCTTCAACCTTGGCCTGCTCCAATTGCTCGGTCAGCGGTGCCAAGGCGGCACTCACAGCAGCCTTGGTTTCGGCAGCAAATTGCTGCTTTAATTGGGAGATCTTCTCGCTATCACCCTTGCGAGCACGCAACATCTGCCGCTGAGACGTTTCTCTGGCGGCGGTGAATTCCCGTAACTGTTGCTGCTGCAGCTGTTCGAGACGCTCATTTTTCTCCTGATGCAATAATAGGCTGTCTGTTTCAGCCTGCAGTTGTTGCTGTAGTTCCGCCAGCTGCTCTTTGTAATGGTGATGTATATCCACTAACTGCTGGTTTTGCTCGGCCTTCAATGTCGACAACTGCAGTTGATTGGCCTTAAACAGGGTCGATAGTTGCTCTTGGTGGGCCGCGCCGCTGGCCAGCTGCTGCTCGCCGGGGGCTAATACCTGGCTGCTGGCATCGAGCACTGGCGGCTCGACAGTGTCGCTCTGGTCGCTGCGAGTAAATAATGGCTTGCCGGGCGTTGGCTGTGACCACGCAGGCGCGGCGTCAAGCTGGCGAACCAAGCCCAAACGGTTGCTGCTGACCACATCGCGTAAAATAGCAAATGAGTTGTGCTGCTGACCGAGGTCAGGGTCCCACATCTGAGCAGACATCCAATTGACCGGGCACTGACTAAAACAGGCCAGTTTGATCGGCCCAGCCCCCATATCAGGGCCAGTAGAAGCGGTTTCAAGCAGGTGGATAAAGGGAATATTCCACTGCTTATCGGCCTCACCCTCGGCGTTGAATTCGATACAAAAGAAGACGGCACCGGTGATATTAAGCTGGCCATTGATACGAAGGTAGACAGCCTTAACCCGCTGACTGCTATAGTCCGAGAGGCCTACGACATTGTCGAGCACCGCTTCAAATTCCGGGTAAAGCATTTCTTTGACAACACGGGGCCCCTTAAAAAACAACACGGCACCGGTATCTTCTTGCTGACTGGACTGAAACATATATAACCTCTTCCCTACCGAGGGCAAACACTCAGACATCACTGCCCTAATCTAAGGACTGAAAACTCTATTTTATGCTGAGCGACAGATAACATACAGCTATTTCCCGCCCGGGAGCATCATCGGCCAACAAAATCCTCGCCGACTATTTTGCGCTATATTCGCCATTAAAAACGTGACAGAGGCAACATATAACCGACAGAGCAGGCATAGAGTAAATTCAGATAAACGAATACCCAAGAGAGGCTTAACAGCCAGACATGAAGGAGGATAATAAAGGAATAGTGGTGGGTGATGACGGGATCGAACCGCCGACATCCACCTTGTAAGGGTGGCGCTCTCCCAGCTGAGCTAATCACCCACTGCACAACCACAAAGGTTATGTAATGGTGGCGATATTCCACATACTCTCGATTGAATAAGTGGCGGGCCGGACGGGACTCGAACCCGCGACCTCCGGCGTGACAGGCCGGCATTCTAACCAGCTGAACTACCGGCCCGAATCGCATGCTGTAAGACTGGGTTCCAATTCCATTGAATGCGTCAAAAGAATTGGTGGGTGATGACGGGATCGAACCGCCGACATCCACCTTGTAAGGGTGGCGCTCTCCCAGCTGAGCTAATCACCCATGCCTTAGCAACGGAGCGCATTCTACAGCTCTAACGAATACTGTCAATGGTTTAGCCAGGGATTTCGAATAGAATTTAGTGAAATTATTAGCAGGGATAAAAAACGTATAATTAATGATCAAAATAGGCCGCATCAAGCCAAAAAACGGGCACGGAAAATCAAAAAGCAGAGTAAAATATATGAGCACTGAAGCGGTGACACAAGAAATAAAATAGTGGTGGGTGATGACGGGATCGAACCGCCGACATCCACCTTGTAAGGGTGGCGCTCTCCCAGCTGAGCTAATCACCCACTGCACAACCACAAAGGTTATGTAATGGTGGCGATATTCCACATATTCTCGATGGAATAAGTGGCGGGCCGGACGGGACTCGAACCCGCGACCTCCGGCGTGACAGGCCGGCATTCTAACCAGCTGAACTACCGGCCCGAATCGCATGCTGTAAGACTGGGTTCCAACTCCATTGAATGCGTCAAAAGAATTGGTGGGTGATGACGGGATCGAACCGCCGACATCCACCTTGTAAGGGTGGCGCTCTCCCAGCTGAGCTAATCACCCATGCCTTAGCAACGGGAGCGAATTCTACAGTTATAGCGTCTATTGTCAATCACTATTGTGAAAGTTTTTAAGCTGATCACGTCAAGACACGCCTGCGTTGGTCTAGCGCTATTCACTACCCAGGCCGAAAGACTTTGGCTATGCTGTGAGTAGATAATAATTTGACGGTGAGTTTAGTGCCCGAACCAACCAGCATCATACTGTTACCCCACCTATCCTCCGAACTTTCAGTACATTACCTGCTGTTTGCGCTGATGGCCGTCAGCGTTTTACTCACCATTGTCAGCGCTGCCTTGCTGCGTCGCGTAAAACGTTTAAAGCATCGACTATTCAAGCGTAAACAACAGGTGGAAAACGTCAATGGTCGACTCTTTGAGGCCATCGCTCGCCATGAGATCAGCCAGGAATTAGTCAGTGAGGCACAGGACTATCTGCACAGTATTCTCAATTCAATGCCTTCGATGCTGATCGGTATTACCGACGAGGGCGCAATAACTCATTGGAATAATCAGGCCGAACAATCAACCGGCGTCTGCAGCAGCAGCGCCCTGGGCAAAGATATTCACCAAACCTACCCAGAATTGCCGCTCTCCCCTGCTCGGCTGAGGGAGATCATTGCCAATGGCGACAGCAAAAGCTTCGAGTCGATACAGCATGGCAAGGGCTCGCTGGCGGCCTACCAAGACATCGTCATCTACCCGCTGCAGGGTGAGCATCAGGTTAATGGTGCTGTGATCAGAATCGACGATGTTACCGTTCGGGTCAATCTAGAAAATATGATGATGCAGCACGAAAAAATGAAATCGCTGGGGGAGCTGGCTGCTGGCCTAGCCCACGAACTGAACAACCCCCTGGGAGCAATTTTACAAAACCTGCAAACCGTCGAGCGACGACTGCAAACAGGACTGACAGCCAACCAGCAATGCGCCGATCAGGTCGGCATTTCCCTTGGCGATCTCAACCATTATATGGCCAACAGGGACATTCCGCTGCTACTTAACCATATACGCGAGGCGGGTAATCGTGCCAGTCAAATCATCAGCAATATGCTGGAGTTCTCCCGCAGCAATGAACTGCAAAGCCAAAGCGAAAACTTTATCGATTTGGTCGATGCCACCCTGGCGATGGCGTCGCTGACCATTAAACAAGATGGCGAACTAGCCTTTAGCGATATTGTTATTCACAGGCATTACCCCAAGCAGGCAATTTACGTCAACTGCAGTGCCAGCGGCATTCAACAGGTACTGCTGAACCTGTTCAGTAACTGCAGCCAGGCCTTTGCCGATGATGAAAATCTGCCAAATAAAACACCGACGATCAGCCTGACAATCGAACAGCGCCAACAGCAGATGGTGATGACAGTAACCGACAATGGCCCCGGCATTGAGGCTGCAGCCATCCGCCATATTTTCGACCCATTCTTTACCACCAAGTCAGTCGGCCGCGGCACAGGCCTTGGCTTGTCGGTCTCCTATTTCATCATTACGCAGCGCCATAACGGCCACTTTCACGTTCAATCCGAGCCGGGCAAAGGCTGCAGTTTTGAAATTATTTTGCCTCTGTAGACAGCGCCACCAGCAACACCAGCGCAAAATACTGGTCAGCGCTGGCGAAGGGTAAATGCCGGCATGCCAACACCGATGGTTTATGCTACCCTGCAGCCCGTTTGCCGTATAGGTAATCGCATTATCCACTTTTTACCCATCCAACCGTTTTTAACTGCGGCTCTATTCAGGTACTGACAATGGAAATTTACAAAGACTTTGTTTTCGAAGCAGCCCATAAACTGCCGAATGTTGCCGAGGGGCATCAATGCGGCCGTCTCCACGGCCACTCTTTTCATGTGCGCCTGTACATCAAAGGTGAAGTCGACGAAAAGACCGGCTGGATTATGGATTTTGGCGATATTAAGGCCATCTTCAAGCCCATTTACGACCGCCTGGATCACTACTATTTAAATGACATCGAAGGCTTGGAAAACCCCACCAGCGAAGTTTTGGCAAAATGGATTTGGCAACAGCTTAAGCCTCGACTCAAGGAGCTGGATAAGATCGAAATCAAAGAGACCTGCACCAGTGGCTGTATCTATCGCGGCGACTAAAGCTCTATATCGACCTGGCTAACAATCTGCTTAGCCATTTGCTGCAGGTGATCACCACCGGTATAGAACGGATTCTGTGGATAAGTACCGCGCAGCTTATAGAAATAGCCCTGACGGATGGTCAGGTATAACACCGAGTAATTCATCAGATTGCTCGACTGCAATTTGAACACCCCCTGCACCATTGCCGACGGCAAATTACTCTGACGATAGACTTTTTCTGACACCACTGACAACTGCTGATAATAGCCTGTATCGTAGGCCTCGTAGATATCTGCACGGACATGATCGTAGTGTGCACGCACTAATTCATTCGAGCTATAACCAAACCATTCCTGGGGTATGGGGTAGAGAAACAGATCGAAATAGGATTGGTCATTGTCTTTCTCGACATAGCGTAATACCAACCCCAGTCGCGGGTCGTCGTACTCCTTAATATCCCGTAGTTCATAACCACCCCACTGCTCAGGATAACTAAGCCGGGGGTAGATATAACGTTGGCTATTCGCCCCGGCAAGCCTATCCGCGGGCAACGACTGTGGCGGCGCAGACAGGCTACAGCCGGCAATCAACGTGATGAGTAAGACTAAAGTACTGCCGGAAAGCGTCGTTACTTTGTTCAAAGGCGGGATTCCTGCTAATGGCTATATTCGTTGCTGATGCAACTAACTATAGCCAATAGCAGGCTGGACGGTGGCCTAGAGCCTAGGCAATACAATTATAAAAAAAAAGCGTTAGTTCTTTTATCAACTAACGCTAGCGCTGCAAGCGGACCCTGGCGCTGACCCTGCCCGAGGCATCTTCATTATTCATTGAGACCGCATCGATGTTGACGCCTTTTTCAGACTCGACGTAATGCAACCAAGCCACCAGCTGCTTGTAGGGGATATTCTCAAACCAAAGCTGCGCCTTGTCCTTGCCGCTGGGCTGAAAGCGCTGCATGGTTAACTGAAATTGCGGTAGGCTGGCATCAACCAGCGTGCTGAGACTCTCGCCTTGGCCATTGTTGCCACTGCGTCGCTGCTGTTGAATTTGCTCAGCCGCTGTTCCCAACCACTGCAGCGTACGCACATCACTCTGATAGCGTTTCTCCAGCAGGTCGAGCTGGCCATACATGGGCTTGATAACCGCAAAGATTAACAGCGAGATCACCACAAACACAGTACAGCCAACAACCATCCATTGCTCACGACTCTGCAGTTGCTGCCAGTGCTCTTTTATTGCATCACCCATTACAGAGACTCCTTAAACTTCATCCGAGCGACAACCTTGTTGTCACGGTTGTTACTGCTCAGTAGCTCAGCGGACACTCCTCGCTCTTCCACCGCCTGTGTTAATTTCTCCAACTGCGAGAATTTATCGGCGACAACGGATATATTCATCTCCTGATTGCCCGCATCATAATTCAAGCTTTTTACTTGTAACTGCTTGTCATTAGAAGCCGGTTCAGCCACCAGAGACAGCAGTGAGAGGAAATTTGAACTCGAACCGCCACCAAATTTTTGCAGCTCAGACTCGAACCTTCGACGTGGGTTGGCACTGTAGCGGCCACTGGGAAATACGGTTTTAAAAATTTGCTGTTGCTGCTGTTCAACGCCGCTGATTTTGTTATTCACAGCACTGATTTGTGCGCCGATGACCGCGAGATTGGCAATAAAGGCACAGGCGACCACCGCTGTTACCAGCTTCCAGCGCTGCCAAATACTGCTCCAATCAATGCTGGGCGAGAATTCGCCTTGTAATAAATTGACAGCACTGGCCAACGGTTCAGCCTGGCGTAGCTGATCCAGCGGACGCAGCTCGATACGGTCACCATACTGCTCAAGCAGCGCCAGTACCTCTGGGTTATCGGACTCGGCATAACAAATAATGTGTTCAATGTTTTTTTGTTGTTGCAGCTGATCAAAATAAAAACCGAGCAACGCACTGTCTACACTACAGCCCTCGTTGATACCATAACGCAGCTGGCACTCGCCACTGCCATCAACCAATACCGTGCAACCGCCGTCACGGTATGGCAGCGATAAAGGCTCAGAGAGTACCTGCTCCACATTGATTTTGGCCGCCAAGAGTGGCGCGAGTAAATCGGACAATAACTGCTGCCGCATAACCGCCAAGACAATCGAGTGACTGCCAAACTCTGCATGGCAGATATGCAACTCATCGATGTCCTCGCAGAGCTGCTCCTCCAGCAGGTAATCTGTCGTTTTCAGCACATGCTTTCGCTCGGCCTCAGAAAATGCTACCCGCTCAATATTAACCTGGTAACCGCTGAGCAAAAACGTCACCGGGCGATTACCCACCTGCTGAGAAAAGGTTGTTAACTCCCCCTCTGCACTGGCTTTGTCATTATGTCCCCACCATTGATATTGACCATCAACCAGCGGTTTTATATAAATCGAATGACTCACTTTAATACCCACATTATTGTTATAGCCTGCCCGAACTTCTGGCCAGCACCACCACTTTATCGTTATGGCGTTCCAAGGCACTACTGAGCGTTTGACGGCTGCCAAACACCTCTACTTCGGCTGCCAACACAAACCGATTACTCATTACCGACACCTCGACACCAAGTTTTTTATCGCTGAGCTCCGGCATCGAGGTAAACATCTCTACCTCACTGTAAGGCCGGGCGGCGATTAAGTTATCCACCTCACTGTCGCTGAGCTCTGGCTCGGCGATGTATTTCATCACCAGTGCCGGTGCTGAATTAATATTGATACGCTTATCTTCGCCCCAGACACTGACATAAGGCAATAGAGCGCGATAAATATCTTTATTCATACCCTCGATCCACAGAAGCTCAGACACAGACTGTATTGGCTGGTTAGCCGCTAAATAGGCCGGATCTTTGGCTAAATAGGTGTCGTCTTCGCCGCCACTGAAATTACGCTGAATATTATCACTATCCACCCAATCACTGATTGCATCGACAAGGCTGTCAGCACTGACAGGGTCTAAGGCCAGTTGCTGTAATACCAGCGACAATAACTTTTGCTCTGCGGTATGACCATTATTGATGCCACTACCAGCACCGCCTGCATCCTCGCTCTGCTCACCATCGTCACTGTTTTCCGAGCCATTGCCGCCGCTGTTACCCCCACCCTCACTGGTTAGAAAGTTAAGGTTTATCATACCTTGCGCATCAATCACCTTACCGCTGACCCAGCCTTCAACATCTTCTAACGGGTAAACTTGCTCAACAAAAATATCCTGTTGATCATAATCGGGATAAGTTTTGTTCTCTTCCTGCAACAGTTCTTTAGCCAGTGTTTCGGCAGTTAGTAAATAGTAATAACCCTGCTCATGATTAAATTGATTCGCATATTGCTTCATCCCCAGCACAAATTCACGCGCCGCTGCTGTCACCAATGCCGAGATCAGCGCCACCACCAGGATTGCCATAATCATCGCAACACCACGTTGATCGGAGAGTTTACTGTAATGCATAGACCCTCCTGACCTCATCAATATCATTAAAGGTAATGATCACTTCCAGCATTTTTCCTGGTGTTATCACTCCCTGCAATGGCCACTCTGACTGCCACAAACCTTGCTCTGACAGCACGTTAACCTCGATATTATCCACCCCGTTGATCAGCTCAACCTCGCGATATCCAATATCAGTTAAACCATCAAGTACCAGCCACTGCCCGCGATAAAGAATGTCGCCCTCCCAGCGGTAGGCTACTCGCTGAAGTTCGCCACGATTACTCAGCATCGGGTTGTGCCAGCCAAACTTCGTTAGCTCTAACCAGTTCACTTGTGCAACACCGGTTTTCAGCGGTGGCAATACCGGACCAAAATCTCCGCTGCGCACCTCTCGATTGGCCAGCTGACGGACATCCCGCGATAATACGCTGAAGAAAAGCTGCATATCACTCATGCGCTGCTGATGCTGCCGCGAGATCTCAATAGAGTTTATATTGCCGCTCATGGCCGAATACGACAACAGACCGATAACCGCAGATATCGCCATTGCCACCAACACCTCAATCAGGGTGAAACCATGCTGTACTTTTCTAAGGGCCACCGCCAGTGCCCCCTTTTGTACCGAAGTAGTAACTGAGGGTGACTATATCGTTGCCACCATCATCATTTAAAGCAACCCCTATCGAAACCTTAAAAAAGCCTTTTTGCTCTGTTTCCTCAACCTCAGCCTGCCAGCGCCACTCCCGGTTAGCCAATGTCACTGTATCGCTTTGACCATCCTGCGGCTTGTTACTTTGGCTGAGCTGATAGCGCATCTCTTCGATGACATTACTGGCAACCCAGGTAGCGTAAGTGCGTTGTTCAAGATGAAAGGTATCTCGCAGCTGAGCCTGCACGGCAACAGATAATGCCGGCAGTGCCACGGCGATGATAACCAGTGCGACCAACACCTCAATAAGCGTAAAGCCACCTTGACGGCGGTTACTCAAGCGCATCATCGCCCTCCTCGACCAAGGTAATTTTACCGAGAAAATTACCTGTTATGGTGTGACAGATAGGCTGATTTGGCTGTCGACATAGGCGCATCTGAAAATCATTTAGCTCACCACTGCTGAGAAAATATAACTGCGGTTCTGGTGCTACTGGTTGCTGACTATCTTCTTCACTCAGTGCTATAGGCTGTTCATCGAGCAATAATTCAAGGCGATAGCCAGGTTCAATGGTCAGTTCATCAATCCGATCTGAGGGCAGCCAAGCGGCATCGCTCTCGGTGGCATCGGCATCGTAGATTAACCAGCGGCCAATATAGCGCTCACCCTCATCCTCCACTTCTTGGCGGTATAGTTGCAAGCCCAGTGTACGAGAAGTCATCACCGCTTCCTCCCGCTGAAAACGCAGATAAGATGCCAGCTCGCGAGTCTGACTCATGTGCTGTTGCGGCGTGATGCCCGTTGGGATGGTCGACATCACCAAACCGCTGGCAATAGCCACTACTACCACCACCAACAATAACTCGAGGAGGGTAAAACCTGCTTGTTGGCCACGGCTATTCATTAACCGACCAGATTATTCATTTCAAAGATAGGTAGCAGAACAGCGATCACAATCATCAACACCGCCCCCCCCATCAACACGACAATAAGCGGCTCAAAGGCAGACATCAACGTGCTCAGCTTCGATTCTAATTCACGGGTCTGGTTAGCAGCACAACGGGACAGCATGGTTTCTAACTCGCCACTGGCCTCACCACTGGCAATCATATGAACCATCATCGGTGGGAACTGCTCGGACTGCTCCAGTGCGCGCGACAGACTACCGCCCTCCTGCACCTTGACCGCCACTGCACCACAGGCGTTGCGCAGGCAGAGATTGGTCAGTACCTCGGAGGCGATCTTTATCGACTGCAACAGTGGCACACCACTGGCCATCAAAATACTCAGCGTAGAGGCGAATCGAGTGGTGTCACTGACGCGAATAACTCCACCAATAAGCGGCATTTTGAGCTTTATTTTATGCCATTGAAGCAGGTTCTTAGGGTTTCTTAAGAGCAGTTTAAAAGCGATGAATAAGCCGGCTATCACCACCACGCTGACCAAGCCCCAGGCGGCAAAAAAATCACTGGTGGCAATCAACCCTCGAGTCAGAACGGGTAACTCGGCATCGGTATTTTCGAAGATGGCGATTAAATCCGGTACCACAAAAGTCATTAAGCCAGCCACCACGGTTAAAGCAAAGACGACTAGCACAGAGGGGTACATCATTGCCTGTGTCATTTTTTGCTTGGTATGGTGACTCTCTTCGGTATAGTCAGCCAATTGCTCCAACACTGTTCCAAGAAAACCTGCGCTCTCTCCTGCCTTGACCATTGCACGATATAAGCCATTAAAAACCTTCGGGTATTCGGCCATGCCAAAGGCCAGGGTATGTCCTTCCAATACCCGACCACGGACATCGAGCAACATGCCTTTCACCGCCGGCTTTTGCGATTGCTGGGAAGCCGCCTGTAACGTTTCAGCCAGCGGCAACCCTGCCTGCACCAACGTCGATAACTGACGTGTTATCAATGCCAATTCAGAACTGCCTATTTTCAAGCTGCCATGACGCAGCTGAGAAGGTCTATTCTTACTGACATTTTTAGCGGCAGATTTATTACCTGAACTCTCGGCAACAGCGATAGGCTTCAAGCTTTTTTCACGCAGCAACAGGCGAACCTGTCGCTCGGAATCAGCCTCGAGAATACCTTTGACTTTTTTGCCCCCGGTATCAAGGGCTTGATAATTATAAGCTGCCATAATTAACCTGACCGCGTCACACGGAGCACTTCTTCAATGGTTGTTTGGCCACTGAGTATACGACGACGGCCATCCTCAAAAATAGAGCCGTAGCGCTCTCTTGCCGCCTTCTCCATCGCCATTTCACCCACCTTGTCGTGGATTAACTGACGCATGGTTTCATCGATACGCACCAATTCGTAAATACCAATACGCCCCTGATAACCGCCGTGATTACACTGACTACAACCAGTGGCTTTATAAAGCGTGCACTGCTCACCAGCACTGATGCCCAGCAGCTCTTTTTCACTGGCGCTGGCACTGTAGGGCTCTTTACACTCATCACATAACACCCGCACTAAGCGCTGAGCGATCACGGCCAATAAACTAGAGGACAGCAGAAAGGATTCCACCCCCATATCCAATAATCGCGTTACCGCACCGATGGCGGTATTGGTGTGCAGTGTCGACAATACGAGGTGACCGGTTAAACTTGCCTGCACGGCTATATCGGCGGTTTCGACATCACGAATTTCACCGACCATTACGACATCAGGATCCTGACGGAGTATGGCCCTAAGCCCCCGCGAAAACGTCATGTCGACCTTGGCATTGACCTGCGTTTGGCCGATGCCTTTGAGCACATATTCGACCGGGTCTTCAATGGTTAAAATATTGCGACTACTATTATTGATGTGGCTGAGGCCGGCATAGAGAGTGGTCGTTTTACCTGAACCAGTTGGCCCGGTAACCAAAACAATACCGTGCGGCGTTTTTAGACAATCGGTTAAATCCTGCTCGACCTGCGTACCCATTTGCATCTGTTCAAGACTGAGCTGACCGGCCTGTTTATCCAGCAGACGCAGTACCACACGTTCACCGTGTGCAGAAGGGATGGTCGACATCCGAATATCGATGCCATGTCCAGCAATCCTGACCGAGATACGGCCATCCTGCGGGATACGCTTCTCGGCAATATCGAGATTGGCCATTACCTTCAAGCGTGAAACTAACAACGGCGCTAGCTGGCGCTTAGGTGCCAGTATTTCCCGCAGTACACCATCGATACGCAGACGTACAACAAGGTTATCCTCGAAGGTTTCTATGTGTATATCTGAGGCTTTTTGCTGCGCCGCCTGGGATAAAATCGCGTTGATCAAACGAATAACCGGCGCATCATCCTCCGCATCCATCAGGTCGGCAGACTGGGGTATTTCATCGGCTAACTGTGACAGGTCAATGTCGTCGCCCAAGTCATCCGCTACCTGCTGCGCCTCACCATCTGATTTTTGATAAAGCTGAGTCAGCAGAGGGGCAAATTTTTCCGGTGGCAACCCCTGGAGACGAAAAGGCTGGCCGCAAAATCGACGTATTTCGCGCAATACGATTAAGCTCGGCGACTGCTGATACGACAGCACCAAACCGTCCTCATCATGTAACAAGACTTGATGTTGACTGGCAAAGCTAAAAGGTAATGTTAGTGGCGGCAGACTTTCTAAGCCGCTGTCGGCCCCATCCTGTTGCATCATCTCTTCATCATCAATTAGCGGCTGTTCACTCATTACTGCTCTTCCTGCTGCTCTGGGTCTTGCTCTAACTCTTCAGCGCGGATTTCATCGAGGCGTTGAATCTGCTTTTCCCAAGTAGGCAATAATGGCATCACATCGTCATCGAACAGATCGACACCCTCTTCTTTGTCGCCCAACTGCATCTCACGCATATCGCGGTATTTTTTACTGCTGGCGATATTCATCGAGTTAACATCACGAATAATGGTGGGCTTCAGGAAAATCATCAAATTACTCTTAACCACCTTATTGGCATCGCTGCGGAACAGGCGGCCCAACCAGGGAATATCACCGAGTAAAGGAATCTGTGAGTTAACCTGATCCAGACGTTCATCAATTAAACCACCAAGCACCACCGTCTCACCATTATCGACCAATACACTGGTCTCAATAATACGTTTGTTGGTAATAATATCGGAGGCATCGACCTTCGACGCATCACCGGTCAACGAGGAGATCTCCTGATAGATTTGCAATACCACCGTGCCACCCTCGTTGATCTGCGGCGTCACTTTTAAAGTAATACCCACATCCTTACGCTCGATGGTGGTAAAGGGGTTGGAACTGTCACCCGAGTCATTGGTATAGCTGCCAGTGGTAAACGGGACTTCCTTACCAACCACGATCTGTGCCTCACTGTTATCGAGAGTTAACAGGCTGGGTGTCGACAATATATTGCTGTTGGTTTTCTCTTCCAGGGCGCGGATAATCGCCACGTAATCGTCATCGGCAATACCAAAGGTACCGCCTCTGGTCCCCGCCAACGCTGTCGCCAGGCCAGCGGTTGGGTCTGCAGCCTCAACACCACTGGCGATGCTGCCTAATAAGCCAGAGGAAACGTTACTGCCAAAACCGACGCCGCTCTGTCCCATCCATTCGACACCAAGATCCTTGCCATCCTCATCGCTGAGCTCAACAATAATGGCCTCAACCAATACTTGGGCGCGACGTATGTCCAGCTTTTCAATAATACCTTCAATCATTGCCAAGTCGCCGGCGTTGGCGGTGACGATTAATGCGTTAGTCGCCTCGTCTGCTTCAATCACCGCCGTCGATGCTGTCGGTGTCACAGTCTTGCCCTTGGCGTTATTAGCCGATGCCTTTGACATATTGGCCGTCACCTTTGACAGCACCTCCGCCACATCGATGGCATTGGCATATTCGAGATAGATAACCCTGGCATTACCACTGGTAGGCAGCGGCGTATCCAAGTGCTTGACCAAGGCTTTGATACGGTTGCGCTGAATTTCATCGCCGTTAATCAATACGCTGTTTGTGCGAGCGTCGGCCACCAACTTAACCCGAGAGCTTTGTGAGCCGCCCTTGCTGGCAGCATCTTCCTTATCGAGTAACTCGATCATCCTCACGGTATCTTCCGCAGAGGCATGTTTGAGCTGGACAACGTCGGTTTTATCCACAGCAGCCTGATCGATGCTATCGATAATCTGGCGAATACGCTGAATATTTGCGGCGGTGTCGGCAATAATAATTGCATTACTTGGCGCATAGGCAGCCAGATGGGACTGCTGAGCCACCAACGGGCGCAAAACAGGCACCAGTTTCGCCGCAGAAATATTCTCTAACTGAATAACATGGGTGATGTACTCACTGTTGGCACCCGGAGTCTCAACCACTGGCAACGCCTCCGTACGGCCTGATTTAGCCGGCACGATGCGAATAGCGCCACCGGACTCGACGGCGACATAGCCGTGCACATCCAACACAGACAGGAACAGGTGATAAAGCTCATCCTCACCGACTGGGTCGACAGAGACAACCTTGACCTTGCCTGTTACTTTCGGGTCGACAATAATCGTCTTACCCGTGGCATCGGCTACAAAATGAATCAGCTCCTGAATGTCGGTGTTATTGAAATTCAGCGTCCAGGTTTGCGGTGCCATATCGGCAGGTGCGGCGGTTAGAGACGACACCGGTTGTAATAATGCCGCCGTTATCAACAGTGTTCTCGCTACGCTTTGATAGGAAATCAACTTCACTTG
This sequence comes from Sinobacterium norvegicum, assembly GCF_923077115.1. NCBI lineage: Bacteria > Pseudomonadati > Pseudomonadota > Gammaproteobacteria > Cellvibrionales > Spongiibacteraceae > Sinobacterium > Sinobacterium norvegicum. The sequence goes on along the minus strand of NZ_CAKLPX010000003.1, from coordinate 225,981 downwards.
CTTACACCCTGATTATTCATTACTTCGTTGTTATACATTATTATCTCGCTATTCTGTGTCGAAGCCGACGAGCAGATCGATGCTCTGCCCCTGACGCATGACTGACAGGTTGACCTGCTGAGCCTCACCGGCCAATTTATACAGTTTCATCAGCTTACTCGGATCGCTAATCGCCTCGCCATTCACCGCCGTAATAACATCACCGTTTTCAAAGCCGAGTTGCTGAAACGCTTCAACCTCTCGCCCTGGGGCAACCCGATAACCCACTAACTGACCATCTTCACTGTAGGGCCTGGCATTGATAATTTTCATCAATGAGCTTGGGTTTTTCTGCAGCCGCTGTCGCATATCCGTCAGCACCCGTTGAGTATCTTGATTCTTACGGCGATCGTCAGTCTTACCTGCGCCAACTCTCGGTGCCGAAGTAATCGTCGCCACCTTACTCGTCTTATCAAACAGCAATAACGATTCAGTTCTGCCGCCATTTTCAATCAACACCTTATCGGCGAATATCTCTAACAGTTTTACTCGGCCTCCTCCAGGAAGGCTGTCACCTGACTGATAGTTCTTCTGCTTTTTCTGGTAACTAATAATAGCGACTGAGAGCTCGGGGGCAGATGACAAAATCACCCCATTCAACTCCAGATTCAGTTTTGTTACCGCTGCTGTTTTGGTTTCAACCTTTTTAATAACCGGCTCATTAACAGCAACATTCTCGCCAAAAAAGTCCAAGCCCTGCAGGTGATTAATATCAACATTGCTTTCACTGACAGCACCGCGACTATTATTCATTACCGCCACGGGTGGGGCGATGGCATTATTGTCTGCAGCCACCAGTGACCACGTTAGATTAACCAACGCCACCAACAGCATAAAAACCGCGACAACAATAATAGTTAGCCTTAGCCACGACTCAATTTGGTCACTATTCTCGGCACCTGCCAGAGCCTTAACACGGCTTAACAAACTAACTCCTCTAGAGCCTAATTCGGCCCTGCCAACATCATTTTTTATCGTTATATTCTATTGTGTCATGTTTTTGGCACTTAAAAATAAGGCTTTTAAACATTCCCGCTCGATACTGCGACACGATGAAGAAAAAGCCACCATCATCGGTCTGCTATACGCTTTTATACTATTACTATTCGCCGACAAAAGCCAAACCGGCGAACAGCATGACAACAATAAAACCGTCACTCAACGGTAACTTAGCCGCTATTGTAGCCCAAGTTTGTTTCGTCGCGATTAAACAACGGTTATAACAGTCTGAAAATACGGATTTTTCCACAAAAAAAAGGCGGGAGGTCAATCACCATCCCGCCTTCCTCTGCGCTGTTAGTAACTAGCCACCAATCAACGAAATCATCACACCTGCCGCCACGGCCGAACCGATAACACCAGCCACATTAGGGCCCATTGCGTGCATCAACAGGAAGTTGTGTGGGTTCGACTCCAAACCGACCTTGTTTGACACTCGCGCTGCCATCGGTACTGCCGACACACCCGCTGAACCAATCAATGGATTGATCTGCTGCGTTGTAATTTTGTTCATTAGTTTAGCCATCAACACACCGGCCGCAGTACCAATGGCAAAGGCCACCATACCCAGCATGAGAATACCGAGCGTGCTGAGGTCGAGAAACTTATCGGCGCTTAATTTTGAACCGACAGACAGCCCCAAGAAAATGGTCACAATGTTGATCAAGGCGTTTTGCGCGGTATCGCTTAAACGGTCGACTACACCACATTCTTTCATCAAATTACCGAAGCAGAACATACCCAGCAGTGGCGCGGCACTAGGCAAGAATAAAGCAACCAGTATGAGCAGAGCAATAGGGAAGCAAATCTTCTCGGCACGACTGATATGGCGCAGCTGAACCATCTCAATTTTGCGCTCGGCCTCGGTGGTCAGCGCCCGCATAATCGGCGGCTGAATCATTGGTACCAGCGCCATATATGAATAGGCAGCAACCGCAATAGCACCCAGTAGATGAGGCGCCAAAATACTAGAGACATAGATCGCTGTAGGGCCATCGGCACCACCAATAATACCAATTGCAGCGGCATCAGAAATGGTGAAATCCATAATACCAAAGTGCGACATCGTCACCGCACCCAGTACGGTGGCGAAGATACCAAACTGTGCAGCAGCACCAAGGAACAGCGTCTTTGGGTTGGCCAGTAGCGGACCAAAGTCCGTCATTGCACCCACGCCCATAAAGATCAATAACGGAGCCACTCCACTGGCAATGGCCACCGAGTAGAAGTTGTACAGCATGCCGTTGCCAAATGTGGCGTCGTTAGCCACCTGAACTGCTGTAGTGTGCACTGCCGCTGAGGCGTTGTGATAGGCAGTCAGAATCGCATGACTATCCCCCCAATCGGCAACACCCAGCGTCGCGGCTAATTGCTGAATGACCTCAGGACCACCCATATTAATGGCGTTTTCTACCGCCGAGTAGGCAAGCCCAGCACCAGGGATGTTGGCCAAAATGCCGCCAAAGCCAATAGGCACGAGCAATAAAGGCTCAAAGCCTTTTTTTATCGCTAAAAACAGCAGCAGCAGACAGACCAGTATCATAAAGAACTGGCCCACAGTGAACTGATAAATACCTGTGCTTAACCACAGGTTTGTTAAGTTATCCATGATACTACCGTTATTATAGTGTGATTAAGGTATCGCCAACGGCGACAGCATCACCTTCTTTCACTGATACAGCCCCAACCAAGCCCGCCCGTGGTGCACGCACCTCAGTTTCCATCTTCATGGCTTCAAGAATGATAATCACGTCACCTTCCTGCACGTGCTCGCCAGCACTGACGTTAACCTTGAAAATGTTACCGGCAAGAGGCGCACAAACAGGCTCAGTACCGCCACCGGCGGGTGCTGCAGCGGCGACAGGAGCGGCAGCAGCAACCGGTGCAATATTCGACACATCGCCACCTTCAGCTACCTGAACAACATACTGTTGGCCACTGACCGTGACGGTATAGACTTCTTCACCACCTGCAGCGACAGGTGCCGCAGCAACAGGCGCCGCATCGGCAATGGTCGGGACCGGTTCAAAGGCGTCAGGGTTATTACGGTTTTCAAGAAACTTCAAACCAATCTGCGGAAACAGTGCATAGGTCAATACATCGTCGATCTCAGCGTCAGCCAAAGTAATCGATTTCTCACCAGCTAACTGCTTGAGCTCAGCGGTTAGTTTGTCGACCTCTGCATCGATTAAATCAGCGGGGCGACAGGTGATGGCTTCAGCACCGTCAAGCACCCGAGCCTGAAGCTCAGCGTTAACGGCAGCAGGCGCCGCGCCGTATTCACCCTTCAGCACACCGGCGGTTTCCTTGGTAATCGACTTGTAGCGTTCACCGGTCAAGACATTTAACACTGCCTGGGTACCGACAATTTGCGAGGTCGGCGTTACCAGCGGCAAGAACCCCAGGTCTTCGCGAACACGGGGGATTTCAGCCAGCACATCATCCAGCTTATCGCCAGCACCCTGCTCTTTCAGCTGACCTTCCATATTCGTCAACATGCCACCAGGCACCTGAGCAACGAGAATACGTGAATCGACGCCACGTAAAGAACCTTCAAACTTGGCGTATTTCTTTCTTACCTCACGGAAGTAAGCGGCGATATCTTCCAGCGCTTCGATATCCAAGCCGGTGTCGCGGTCGGTGCCTTGCAGCATCGACACAACAGATTCTGTCGGCGAGTGGCCATAGGTCATCGACATTGATGAGATGGCGGTATCAACGTTATCGATACCCGCTTCAACAGCCTTGAGAATAGTGGCAGTTGATAGACCAGTGGTCGCATGGGCATGCAACTGAACCATCAAATCGGTCTCAGATTTCAAGCGGCTAACCAATTCAAAAGCATTGTAAGGCGTTAGCAGACCAGCCATATCCTTAATGACAACAGAGTCGACGCCCATATCTTCCTGGCGCTTGGCCAAATCAACCCACATATCAATATTGTGAACCGGGCTGACCGTGTATGACAGCGTGCCCTGAGCATGCTTGCCTTGTTTTTTCACCGCCTTGATGGCTGTTTCTAGGTTACGGGTATCATTCATCGCATCGAAGACGCGGAAGACATCCATACCGTTAACAGCGGCGCGCTCGACGAACTTTTCAACAACATCGTCGGCGTAATGACGGTAGCCCAAAATGTTCTGGCCGCGGAACAACATCTGCTGTGGCGTATTAGGCATCGCCTCTTTCAAAAGACGCAGGCGCTCCCATGGATCTTCACCTAGGTAGCGAATACAGGAGTCGAAGGTTGCACCACCCCATGTCTCCAAAGACCAGAAGCCGATCTTATCGAGCTTCTCGGCAATAGGTAGCATGTCGTCAATACGTAGACGCGTGGCAAATAAGGACTGATGAGCATCACGTAATACAACATCGGTAATGCCTAACGGCTTCTTATCATTCATGGTATTCAACCTTCTAACGAGTAATTTTCAATTCTGACGAACAGGGCAATCTATTTGTGTTTTTTACGGTATTGATGAATAGCCGTTGTGATTGCCGCCGTGAGTTTAGGGTCAACGGCAGGGGCCGCAGTCGGTCTAGCTGACGCAGTCGTCACCAGGGTTTTCTCTGGCGCTACACGCTGCACAATCGCCGACATAATCTTGGTAACAATGACCAGAATGGTCAAGAAGACAAAAACTGACCCCATGCCGAAAAGCATCAGGTCGACGCCCTGCTGTAATACTGTCTGTTGCATTGACTCTCTTTCCTGCCGCTATGCACCATGACTGGCGATAACAGTTATTCCAAGTGGATTATTGCGTCACTGTACAGGCTATTATTGTTGTAATCAAACGGTAAAAAAGCTTGTAAAAAAACTACTAAAACCCGCAGTAATGTAGTTTTGACAGCGCTGTCATTATAATGACGCATTTTACCGCCCACTGTCAATATTTAGGCTATAATGCCGCGCTTATAGCCGATATCGATCTATCGGCCAACCATTGCAGGCATTAGCAGTACTCATGAACAGTCAAATTATGTTGGCGCCGATGGACGGCGTACTCGATCACACCATGCGAGACCTGCTATCAAGCCTGGGTGGCATCGATCGCTGCGTGACCGAATTTGCCCGTGTCACCCAGACCCCGCTGAACAACAAGCGGCTCAACACCATCTACCCTGAAATTCATCGTGGCGGCCATACGGCCGGCGGTATCCCCGTCTATTTACAGTTACTCGGTAGCGACCCGCAATTAATGGCCCAAAGCGCCGCTCTCGCCGCCGACAGAGGCGCCGCTGGTATCGATATCAACTTTGGCTGCCCGGCTAAATCAGTGTGCAACCACCGCGGCGGCTCCATCTTATTAGAAGAACCGGCACTGGTTGAGCAAATTGTTGCCCGTACCCGCCAAGCGGTGGATGACGCAGTCCCTGTGACGGTTAAAATTCGCCTAGGCTTTAATGACAGTGATAATTTCAACGACAATATTCAGGCCATTATCAACGGCGGCGCCAATGAACTCTGTATCCATGCTCGCACCCGCAAGCAGGCCTACCAGCCCCCGGCACACTGGCATATGATCAACGCCGGCGACTGGCCGATTAATATTATCGCCAATGGCGAGGTCTGGAACTACCAAGATTACCTGCAGTGCCGTAAACAAACCGGCAGCCGCGATATCATGCTAGGCAGGGGCGTCATTGCCTGCCCCGACCTGCCGATGATGATCAAAGCCCAACGACTCGGGCTCGACTACCAACCGATGCAATGGCAACAGATATTACCGCTGCTAATCAGGCTCCAGCAAATCAATATTGAAGCCTACCCCAGCAAGCATGCCGGCAACCGCACCAAACAGTGGTTGATGTATATGCAGGAGCAATACAGTGAGGCGGCAGCAACCTTCGAGGCGGTCAAGCGGATGAATGATTCTGCAGAGATTCTCCGCCTGCTACAACAACAGCTGAATTAACGGACTAGTCGGCACGCCCAGGCAGTGTCACATTCAGTTCCAACACCGAACAACCATCACTTTGATCGACTTTAACGTCGATGTCCTGCTGGTCAACCTCGGCATATTTCCGTATCACAGCCAGCAACTCCTGCTGCAACTGCGGCAGGTAACTCGGCTGATGCCGACGACTGCGCTCATGGGCAACAATGATCTGTAACCGCTCCTTGGCAATAGTGGCACTGTCTTTCTTGTGACTGACAAAGTAGTCGATGAGGCTCACGCTGTTCTCCCTAACAAACGGTTTAAAATTCCTTTTTTCTCGACCGTGATAAAGCGATGAGCCACTTCCTCACCCAATAAGCGTCCAACAGCGTCTTGGTAGGCCAAGCCAGCACGACTATCTTGATCATGAATAACTGGCACTCCCTGATTGCTGGCTTTCAAAACGGATTCCGATTCGGGAATCACACCCAGCAGGTTAGTGGCCAGTATGCCCTCCACATCATCGATTGCCAGCATATCACCTCTGGCAACGCGCTCTGGATTATAGCGGGTAATCAACAGCAGTTCATCGACCCGCTTACCCTGCTCGGCCCGGCGTGATTTACTCTGCAAAATACCGAGGATACGATCAGAATCACGCACCGAAGAAACCTCGGGGTTGGCAACAACAATAGCTATATCGGCAAAATATAGCGCCATAAAGGCGCCGTGCTCAATACCAGCCGGGGAGTCACAAATAATATATTCAAAGCCGTCATCGACCAGCTCGGCTAAGATCCGCTCCACCCCCTCTTTCGTCAAGGCATCCTTGTCGCGGGTTTGCGAGGCTGGCAGAATAAATAAATTTTCGCAGCGCTTATCCTTAATCAGCGCCTGATGCAACGTCGACTCTTGATTGATTACATTGACAAAATCATACACCACACGACGCTCACAATTCATCACCAAATCGAGATTACGCAGGCCGATATCAAAATCAATCACCACCGTTTTTTTGCCACTAAGTGCCAGGCCGCTACTGATTGCAGCGCTGGTTGTCGTCTTACCGACACCGCCTTTACCCGAGGTTACTACAATAATCTTAGCCATACCGAAACCCTTAAAAAATTAATATCTAACCGTATTACATCGGTTGTATCGTCAGCGCCTGCTGTTGTTGCTGAATATGAACTGCATGCTGCCAGTATTCCTTACTCAACTCATCATAGAGAATGAAAGTACCGGCAATCGACACCAGCTCAGCCTCCAGACTTTGGCAGAATACCCTGGCGCTTTTAGCCCCCTTCACCCCAGCCAAGGCACGGCCACGCAAAGCACCATAAATATGAATATTGCCATCGGCCAAGACCTCGGCGCCGGCAGAGACGGAACCCACAACAATTAAATCTCCACCCTGGGCATACACCTGCTGACCAGAGCGAACAGGCTGTTCGATAACCGTGTCCTTGCGTGATGGGGTGCTATTATTTTTGTGAGCTTCGGGCAGGCTGGGCAGCGCACTTTTTGTCGAACGTCTCGGCGACAAAATAGCCACACGAAGATTCTGCGCCTGCTGCTGCAACTCAATATTGTTACTACGGACAGCTATTGGTAACAAACCATACTGCCGACACAGCATCAGCGCCGTATCGAGAGGAAAATTGGGGCAATCGGGCCGTGCATCAATGATGATCGGCGTCTGCTGAAAAAAACCTGGGGCCTTCGCCACAGTCTCTATCAACGTTTTTTCAAAGGCAACGGCCTCAAAAAATGTTAACTCCAGATGAGTAATCGCTTGCTGACCACTTTTTAAACGAAAACAACGACGACTACTTTTACTGTTAATACTGGTCGAGATCATAAAAACCCTACTTTTATAACGGCAAATTAACATCGCAAAGGAATCCACGAACACTTTATAACGACTTAAATCAACCTCGGCAAGTTACCATTTATACGCCTTTATAGTTTCACGAAAAGCATCACAAAAATGAAATAAACTCGTTATAAACGGCTTAAATATTTTACAAATATAACTAACAAAACTAGTTAGCTTCTATGATGTAAGGGGATGAATCAAAGTACCTTAACAAGAAATTCAAGCAAAAAAAAAGGCCGGCATATGCCGGCCTTTCTAACCTTCTAATTGGTGATACTTATTCAAATTCGGCGTTGTGGAAAACGTTTTGCACGTCCTCCAAATCTTCCAGCATGTCAACGAAGCGGTCGAATATAGCAACATCTTCACCTGTCACAGGGGCGGTATTCTGCGGCACAAATTGAATTTCATCGACATCGAATTCGATCTCACCAAAGGCATCAAGCAGTGCCTGTTTGGCCTTAAAATAGTCTGTATTAGGTGCGAAAACCGTAATTTTACCGTCTTCATTTTCGATATCGTTGACATCAACATCAGCCATCATCAACGCCTCGAGTGCCGCCTCTTCATCATCACCGCTGAATGCCAAAATAGCGCTGTGATCGAACATATGGCTGACACTGCCCTGACCGCCCAGTTTGCTCTTACACTTGGTAAAACACTGTCGAACATCACCAAAGGTACGGTTAGGGTTGTCGGTTAAGCAATCGACAATCACCATGCAGCCACCGGGGCCAAAGCCCTCATAGCGAGCCGTCGCGAAGTCTTCGCCACCGCCACCTTTGGCCTTGTCTATCGCCTTGTCGATAACATGGCTGGGAACCTGATCCTTCTTGGCGCGATCAATCAAACTGCGGAGCGTCAGATTACCTTCGGGCTCGACGCCGCCAGCCTTGGCGCAGACGTATATCTCTCGACCATATTTACTGTAAACCCGCGCCTTGGCGTCTGAGGTTTTGGCCATCGATTCTTTACGGTTCTGATACGCTCTGCCCATTATCCATTCCTATCAATATGATCAAAACAATGATTTTAACGCCATTCTACGGCGGAGTGAACCTTTTCACCCAAGACAAGCCCTGCTTTCTCCCTCTAGCAATCAATTAACCGCCGAATATTGCCCAATTGTGCTAATTTAGAGGCAAAGTGGTCAAACAGCAGAGGCAGAGTATGCATTATCAGCAGGTATTACAGTTTTGGTTCGAGCAGCTCACTCCCAAGCAGTGGTGGCTGAAGGATGAAGACATGGACAGCCTTATCTGCAACCGCTTTGGCGACCTACACAGCCAGGCGCATCAATGTGAGCTATTCGACTGGCGACAATCAGCCAAGGGGCGATTGGCCGAGGTGATTGTGCTCGATCAGTTCTCACGCAATATGTTTCGTGACACCCCGCAATCCTTTGCCAGCGACAATCTTGCCCTTGTCCTGGCGCAGGAGGCCATTGCCATCGGCGCCGACAAAAAGCTTTCACCCGTAGAGCGCACCTTCTTATACATGCCTTTTATGCACAGCGAATCGAAAGCCATACACCAGATAGCCGAGAAACTATTCAAGGCCAATGGCAACGAGGATAACTACCGCTTCGAGTTGAGGCATAAAGAAATCATCGACCAATTCGGCCGCTACCCTCATCGCAACATGATTCTAGGGCGGCAATCCAACGAACAAGAACTCGAATTTCTAAGCCAGCCGGGCTCCAGCTTCTAATTCGAAAATCAGCTTTGAGCGCCATGTTGACGATACTCTCGTGGGCTCATGCCTGTCAGTTTTTTAAACGCCCGAGAAAAGTGCCCTGGCGTTGAATAGCCTAACAACTGTGCTATATCAGTAAAGCTGTCGCCACTGCTCAGCACCAGCGACGCCATCCTCTGCTTCAGCAGACCATCGACAAAGGCGTTATAACTAGTGCCTTGCGCCAACAACCGACGCTGCAGAGTTCTGCTACTGACCCCCAACAACACCGCCGCCTTATTAATCGGCATTCGCCCGTAATCAATATAAGGCTTTAATAGTACGGCTATATTCGCCGTCGATAAATCCTCTCCCTGTAACGCACTGTCATCGCTAAAACCCGTTTGATGATTGAGAAACACCAAGTTTTGAACAGTTAAATCCTTGGCAATAACAATCTTTGTCTGCGAGTGCTGGCAATAAATTTTGCAACGCCGCCCCAGCAACGCCTTAAAATCATCACTGACGGCATCCGACTGCATAAACACCTCTGTCGGCTGCCAGTCAGTCCCCGTTAGCATTCTGATCATTTCGATCATGAACGACAGGGCCAACTGCTCGGGGAAGAGCGTACTTTTACTATCGAGATAGACCTTCTTTTGTACCAATTGGTAGTGATGCTCGGTCTGCGCAAGCGCCACCCTGTCGGAATATGACATCGAGCGCGCAAACCCCATCAACACATTGAGCGACTCGGAGAAGCTTCCCGGCAGCTGGTCGACAACGGTCGGACAAAACGTTTGTGCCAGGAAATCCTGGGATATGCGGAATAGAATTTGACTGCCCTGATCTTCCACCAGTGCATTAATCAACTGGTGCCACGACTCCTCTGTGATTACCCGATGATTATCAATCGCCTCCAGCGGAAACTCGCAACGCTCTGCCAACGAGTAGACATCGATGCCCAAAGCCTGTAAATGATTGACTACTATCGAGATTAACCCAGTGTAGGCAACCTGAACCTGTCGCGGCATGATGCTGACCCAAAATTTATACAGAGATTGCATTTAACGCCATCGGCCCCGTCTTTTCAATCCGGCCAAAGGCGCTATTAACGGTTGAATTTAGTCTTTAAATATTCAATAAACACCGACAGCTTCGCCGGCATCTGACGACGGTCGGGGTAGACCATCGAAATAGGATAGCTATTAATATGGTAGCCCGGTAACACCACCTCCAGCTCCCCCTTGGCCAACTGCTGCTCGACTGCAAAATCCGGTAACATGGTGATACCACCACCATTGATTGCCGCCTCACGCAGCGCGATGGCATTATTACTGCTGATCTTGCTGTTAATCTTGCTCTCATAATAACTGCCGTTTTTTTGCAACACGACCTGTTCAAAGGGCGCAGTGTCCTCCTGTTGCCAGCGCAGGTATTGATGACTCTCTAAATCAGCAGGTGCCAGCGGCCGCCCAAAGCGATTGAGATAACTTGGCGAGGCACAGATCAATACTTTTACCGTACACAGGTGCTGGGCAATCATTGTCGAATCAGCCATCTCACCCATGCGCAGCGACATATCGAAACCCTCTCCAATCAAGTCACTCTGCAGTTCAGTGAGGTGAAGATTTACCGTCACGTCGGGGTAGCGCAGTAAAAATTCCGGCATCATTGCCGCCAAGGTGGCATTGCCAAACATCGGTGAGGCACCAATTTTCAGCACCCCTGTCGGCGCCTGTTGTACCGCAGCCACCTCGTGCTCGACAGCGTCCAACTCATGCTGGATGGCTAAACAGCGCTGATAAATACCCTGGCCAGCCTCGGTAATGCCGATTTTACGGGTTGTCCGTTGCAACAGCTTCACACCCAGATGCTGCTCCAGGGCGCTGATTTTTTTGCTCACCGATGATTTAGTTACACCCAATAATTGGGCCGCTGCAGAGAAGCTGCCAGCCTCGACCACCTTGGCAAAAATCATTAATTCATTGAGCTTATTCATCTTCACCTCCTCAATTCACCTTCTTTATTGTTTCCCAATGGGAAACTCAGTTGTTAATTTTAAGATATTTAAATTAATACAGAAACAATTATTATACTGCCTACACCCCGCAAATTTCGAGAGAGATAAATGTCAGCCATTACCGTCAGCCAAGCCCTTCAACACCGCCAATCAGCTCGCGACTTTCAACAGCGACCAGTCGATAAATCGGTGATCAAAGAGATTATCGAATTAGCCGGGCTGTCAGCATCGGGCAGTAATATTCAGCCGTGGCATCTCTATGTATTAACCGGTGACGCACTTGAGCAGGCGCTGGCCTCTGTTGGCGAGCAAATCATGTCTGGCGGTGGCGATACCGCAGAATTCCCCCCCTACCCCGCCAAGCTGGAAGCCGACTACTTGGACAATCGCAACCAGTGTGCCAATAAAATGTATCAGGCACTGGATATCAGCCGCGAGGACAAGGGCAAGCGCATCGAGCAGGTGATGAAGAATTTTAATTTCTTCGGTGCCCCCGTCGGTGTTTTTATTACCATGGATCGCTGCATGGGCGACGCCCAGTGTCTGGACATCGGCATACTGATGCAGAGCCTGATGCTGCTGGCCGAAGAGCGCGGCCTCAGCACCTGCCCACAGGTGAGCTGGACCGCCTGGCCAAATATGGTGCGCAGGGCACTGGACATCAACCGCGATGAAAAACTGATGGCTGGCATCGCCCTGGGCTACGCCACCGAGCACCCCGTTAACCAATTACAGCAATCGCGCGATGCCATTGAGAAGATTGCCTCGTTGCGCGGCTTTTAACAAAAATATAAATTTTCAATTCTGAGGTTAAATTGATGGAAAACAATGTTGCAGATGTACAGGCACAACTTGGCACTGTAGTGTTCAGTGTGTTTTTTATTATCTATGCGCTGGAGTTTTTTGGCGGCAGGATTAAAACATTCAAACGCCCCGGTCGCGACGCCTTATTCTCCGTCGCCGGCTTGATCGGCCAGCCCATTGTCTCGGGCAGTATTCTAGGCGGAGTGATTGGCTACGGCTTTGCCACACTGCTGCCCAGCAAAAGCATGAGCCTGGCCGACACCCCTGTGTGGCTGGCCTTTCTCTGCCTGTTTGTCACCAAGGAATTTTTGCATTATTGGATCCACCGCGCCGCCCACGAATGGCGCTGGCTGTGGAAGCTACACCGCACCCATCACAGTGGCCAGGATATGAGCGTCGGACTCATGTATCGCTACAACTTCTTTTGGATGTTCTTGCTACCCCAGCCTTGGCTCGGCGCCTTCAGTATGTATACCGGCCTGTATGAGGGCTATGCGCTGGCGGTATTAGCCTCCTACCTGACCAATGTATTAACCCATACATCGTACCGCTGGGACTTATATTTACGCGCCAAACTGCCGTTTACAGAACCGGCCTGGCAGGTATTAGAGCGCTACATCACACTGCCAGACACTCACCATGCTCATCACGCCTATGGCAAGGGCGCTCACCCTAACGGTAATTATGCAGTCACTCTATTTGTCTTTGACCGCTGGTTTGGTACCGCCAAAATACCTAACCGACGTCAACAGCAATTCGGCTTACCGATCTCACCGAGACTACACTGGGCCGAGGAATTATTTTGGCCGCTGGTAAAGAAACCACTGCTGCCCAAGCCGGCCAAGGCAAACCCAACCGAAGGCTAAGGTTGCCTATCGCGCTTTGTCTGCAACCATGCTGCAGTGCTAATCTCTCCTCCGCTAGTGTGGACGGCAGACTCAAGTATTGTTGACAGAATTATTCCTAGCAGCCAGTGTCGTACGGCTGTTTTTTCCTGAGTACCTGAGATCTTTGTCATGCCCAACCCTTATGCTTCTGTTGCCCCCGAAGCAATCACAGTGTGATCTAAGACGCTCATTACCCTATTGGCTCGAAGCTTGGAATCGCCTTTCAGCGCCACGGAAAACACGTCAATTTGATCGTGATTGACTACTGCGATCACCGCGCCAAACCAACCCTTTAATAACATCTCATCGGAGAGAGCACCCTGGCTATCCCACTTGTGTATTTCCGTCCCCCCACGCTTGGCAAAATACGAGCTGGGATCGGCCAGATTTCCACTGGCGCGGGAGGCGTGTACCGCATGAATATAACCCATGGGGCCACGGTAAAGATAAAACACACACCCAGAAAAGCTATCGGAATACACTAAACGCGAGGCACCAACACTGCCGGTGGTAGCATAATTGTCTTCATAGACAATATTAATAGCATTGGCCTGAAGGTCACTCTCTTCGACACCCGTCATGGTAATTGCATTATTATCAAAAGTCGCCCGCGCCATTCGGTATTGATCAAAAACTCCGAGGGGGCTGGGCATCTTAGGCACAGCGCTACAAAAGACAGGATTCAAGTTATTATTGTTAAATTTTACAACACCGCCGCTGGTCAAAATTTGCTGAACGGTTCTGACATTAATACTCATTATGCTGCTCCATCAATATATTGAGACAGGCAGAATGGTACAGCGGAATTTTTAATTTTTCACAACATATAAAAACCGCAGCAACTACTGCGGCGTCTAGTGCTTATCAGTACAGTTTTCTTAAAATCACCACATCACGCACGATAGACTCGCTCATACGGTGTTCGGCACTGAAATCTAAGGCGGAAAAACCTTCACTCTCAAACACGCCAATGAGTTTTTCCCGTCTGGGGAGATAGCGATTAAACGACAATACAATCACGCCATTGATTTTTAAACTCTTGCTCCAGGCCTCAACACAATCCTTTAGCACTGAAATCGGGTCGCGGGTTTTGTCGGTGGTAAAGTGTTGAACACCATAGGGAAGATCACTGACCAATAAATCAAATTTCTCATTTTTCAACAGCGTATTTGCCTCGGTGCTGTCGCCATTAATCATTCGCATTGAACTGTCTGCAGCGTCAAAATCAATAAATTTTCCCTTGTCGTGCTTATTGGCCTTGCCGATAAAACCCTCTTTAAAACTGTGCTTTTGGCGCTGAACCTTGCACCATTTTTTGATATTCATCCGTACATCGGCTATCGCCTTGACGTCCTGCTCTATGCCCTTGGCCTTGATACCATAACGCATTGCCCAAAGCAGCGTGGTCGCCCTGCCGCACATAGGATCGAGTAGCTTAAGCTCGGAAACATTGCGGTAATCAATACTCTTGAGCCCGACATTGATCAGCATTTGAGTCAATAATTCGTTGGTCTTGCCCTTGAATTTTGAACCGAAAACAAAGTTCTCATGCAGCGAAAACTCACTTTCTGCGCTAAGGGGCAGCAACTTATCGCCATCCTGCTCGAAGATGCCGTAAATGAATGACAGCCGAGCTAATTGCTGCAGCGAGACATCGCAGCTGGCCACGGCTAAAAAATCCATCTCGCCCATGCGTCGATGCTCAACCTCTTGACCACCGATCAGCCAACACAGCTCTGCCTTGGCAACATCGATATAATCATTAAAATAAGCTGACTTGGCCTGAGGAGAAATCAACAGCAGTAGGTTCTTCAATGTATTAGCCTTTTACAGAACAAAGGGGAAACCTGTCATCACGGGCTGGCAACAGGGATCGATAATCGCGCGATTATACCACTGACCATCCGGCGCTAGATAGCCTATTAGCCCAGCACCATGTTGAGAGCATTAGCAATCAGAACCATGTCACCAATCAGCGTCAGCGCCACTAAAACCTTAGCCATTTGCCAGGTTCCATCCATAAGGCAAAAAAAAACCAACAGAGCTATTTGCCTTGCTGGTCTATTAACTAATCACTTAGCTCACACAACCGCCGTCCGGCAGCCCTGCTTTTTCGACACCACTAAATTACAGTGGTACGACCTTATTTGCGCACGGACCCTTCTGACCCTGGCCAACTTCAAACTCTACCGCCTGACCGTCATTGAGTGTGGCATAACCGCCGCCGCTTTGGATCTCAGAATGATGAACAAAGAGGTCTTTGCCGCCATCTTCTGGAGTAATAAAGCCAAAACCTTTATCGGCATTAAACCACTTAACTGTACCTTTGCTCATTTTTTTCTCCTAGTTAATCGATAGTTACCTAGCTGATTATACGCACGCTCGGCTGATTTTGTGAAATTTAAGCCAAAAAAAAAGGTAAGCTTAAAGAAGCTTACCTTTTTTGATGACATGGTAGCAGATTATAGAGCTACGATGTTCTCAGCCTGTGGGCCTTTTTGACCTTGAGTTACGGTGAACTCAACTTTTTGGCCTTCAGCAAGGGTTTTGAAACCGTCGCCAGTGATAGCGCTGAAGTGAGCGAAAACATCTGGGCCAGACTCTTGCTCGATGAAACCGAAACCTTTAGTTTCGTTGAACCATTTTACAGTGCCAGTAGTTGTATTAGACATAATAATATCCTGATATTTAATTGAAAAGTGCCCTTATAAGGCGTTAATAGCGGGAAAATAGACTTAGACTTATGAAGCTACAGGTCGAAGGAATTACGAATAAAACAACGAATTGGAGACTATAAACATGAGACTTTCTTTCTAGCTGAACCAAATGTTACAGAGAATAATCAGAGATGTCTACACTTCAATAAAAAGCTTATTGATTTTTCTTCAATCGGCCTGGAACCCCCGCCGCGCCTTGACTTAAACCAACAGCAAGCGCAACGCTAACAGTGCAAATACCACTGCTGCGGTTACATTCAACCTTTTTTGCACTGTTTTCGACGAAACAAACAGCTGACGCAGCTGGCCTGAAGCCGACGCAATCGCACAAAAGACAAGCAGTGCTGCAAGAATAAACACCGCACCGAGGGTCAGCAGTTGAATAGCCATATTACCCTGGTCGGCGATCGTAAACTGCGGCAGAAAAGCGAGAAAGAAAATCGCCACCTTGGGGTTGGTTATATTCATAATAATGCCGCGCCGGTATAGCCGCATGAAAGCAATGTCTGCTGCCGCGGATTTATCGGCGATTAGATACGTGTCGTTGGCACGAAGACTCATCCAAGCCAAATACAATAAATAACCGGCACCCATCATTGTCAACGCGGTAAAGGCTGCCGGGCTGGTTTGAAACACTGTCGCCAAGCCAAACGCCACGGCAACACTGTGAAAAATCAAACCGGTGCACAACCCTAGTGTAATAACAATCCCAGCGCGCGCCCCGTTGACGATGGACTGAGTCAATACAAAAATATTGTCAGGCCCCGGTGACAACGATAACAAGGTCGACACCAAGAAGAATGTCAATAACACCTCAACAGGCAACAGCACTTGTTACTCCGCCTCACAGCCCGTGATTAACGCGGATAGGTATTCCTCGGCCTCTTGTTCAAAGCTCTGTTCAGCCTTGCGGTAGTCCTCGCTGATCTTATCGAGCTTCTTTTTAAAATAGGAATCGGCAAAATCTGCGGCGAGGAATTTCTGATACAACTTTTCCTCATCGAGACAAAGATTAATCGCCCGATCTAAAAATATCGCGGTCTCGGTCGCCTCGATTTTTTCTAAAATCTCAAAAACCTCGCCGATGTAAATACCGTTGGCATTATATACGAACTGAGCAAAGCCCCCCGCATTAACGTCGCTGGAAAAGATCGATAGCAAAGCATATTGGTTCTCGGCATTATCAATGTCTTCAATAACCGCCGCGGTAAGCCCCGTATCACGGTTGTGCTGGCAGTGTTGTTGTAGTTTGGCGGTAATATCCATGCTGAGACCTATTGAGTAATCGATAAAAACGCCGCAATTGTGCCATCTATCCGCGTCAGACTCACGGTATTTCATCCTGTGACTGGCGACGACGGTTACCTCTTGCCGCCGCCTGTTAAGTACTGCCCAACTCTGACGAGGAAGCCAGTTGTTGTTGCAATTGCTTTCGCGGTAACCCGGCGAGTGGCTGCGGCCAGCGATTAAGGCGTACATAATTGATAATACATCGAAAAAATAGCCTTTGGATAAGCCCATCAAGCCGTGTTGAAAAGACTGCATTCGAGACTGCGCATAAGAGCCGGCAGCTGGCCTGCTATCTGCTTATCCTCATCGACTACCACCCATTGATGGCAAAAACCTGCAATCATCGCATTCAACACCCATGTCGCCGACTCAGCATTTAAATGCGGCAGCAACTGCTGCTCGGCAAACAACAAATCCATCACAGCCTGCAGACTATCAATATCCTGCTGCCGACAATCCGCGAATATTTTCATGCAATCTTCATCGGCATACACTTGCAGAGACAGCTTGACCACCTGTTGCAGTCGCGGGTTGCTAAAGCACTGCTGGCAAAACTCTTGGCAGGACTGTAACAGCGCCTGTCGCAGTTCTTTACCCGTCAAGCTGGCCATCTCAGCGGCAATAATATTAAAGCCCGAAAACTCTGCCTGCCACAGCGCCATCATCAGGTCAGCCTTATCATCAAAGTGCCAATAGATAGCACCGCGGGTAACCCCTGCATTTTTGGCAATCTGGCTGAGTGTTGTTTTAACCAGGCCTAATTCGCCAAACATTTGCAGTGCAGAATCGAGTAATGCCTGCCGGGTTTTTTCCGCCTCATGCTTACTTTTTCTTGCCATACCGCCCCTTCCTCGCACTTAGAATGTTTGTACCTGTCGCTGACTGTCATCATTAGTCATTAATAAATACAGTGCTGGGACAATGAGTATGGCGATCATTGTTGAGGCAATCATGCCGTATATGATCGCCATGCACAGCGGGTACCATGAGGGGTCGGTAAAGGCCAGCGGCAACAGGCTCAAGATGGTCGTCAGGCTGGTGCTGAGTATCGGCCGCAGACGTTCGGCCGCGCCGAGGCTGGCCGCCTGTGCGACAGCCATACCCTTGGCCCGGTTGCGATTAATAGTATCGACCAACACGATACCATTATTCACCGCGATACCGGCCAGCGAGACCACGCCGATCATGCCGGAAAACGACATTATCGTGCCGGTGAGGAAAAAACCCAAGAAGGTCCCGATCATAGCCAACGGCACCACCGCCAGAATAATCAGTGGCTGGGCAAAGGAGTTGAAAATCAGCGCCAATAACACAAAAATCAACACCAGCGCCGCGATTAGCGCCACCCCCATCTGACCAAAACTATTGTCGGATTTTTCCACTTCACCGGCAAGTTGATAGTAATATTCCGCCGGCCAAGTGGCCGACATTGCCTCCAGCTCTGGCACAAAATCAGTCAAAATCTCACCGACTGTCCGCCCCTCAACTCGCGCGTTAACCGTCACTGAGCGCTGCCCCTCTTTATGCACTAACACCCGAGGAATATTAGCAATAGTGTACTCCGCCAAATCTAACATGGGCACGGACTGGCCATCGGGGGTGATAATCTGCAGCAACTCTAATTCGGCAACATTCTTTGGTCCACCCTGCTCATTGCCGCGGCTTGGCCAGTGCACACTGAGACGAATTTTGGGATCATCGTCGATACCCTCAACCTTGAACTCGCCGATTTTATCCTCTTCCATCGCAATACGAATTTGCTGTGCCATATCCTGCTCATCAATGCCGTGGAAATTGAGCATCTCAGCGTCGAGGGTAAAGCGAATTTCGTTCAACATTGGCCCGAGGTTATCATCGATATCGACAGTGCCCGCAATACCGGCTAAGCGCCGCTTTGCCTCGGCGGCAATATCGGCCAACTGTTGATAGTCATCGCCAATAAAATCGATTTGAATAGGCGCCTCCGCACCCGGGTCACCTCCTATATGCACCAGCCGAAGCTGCAAACCCGGCTCGTCTGCGGTGGCATCGAGGATGCCACTACGGATACCATCAAGGTATTCGAAGGACAACAATTGACGCTCATGCTTGGGCAATAATGTCAGACTAAAACCAACCTGATTCCATGCCTCACTCGGCAGCAGAGCATCTTTCAACGAGCCCGTCGTCATCGGGCTTTTAGCCCCCACATAGGCCACGCTTTTCTCTATCCAGGGCTGGCGCTGCAAAAACACCGACACCTTGTCTGCCACCCGCTGGGACTGTTCCAAGGTGGCATCTGGTGGCAGTACAATGGCCACGCCAATTTTTCGATCATCCGTTTCAGCATACATCTGTGACGGCAGCAAACCGGCAATAAAAATACTGCCAATAAACAAGCCGATGGCACCGCTCACCCACAACCCTGCTCGACGGCGACTGACAACCACATGGGTCATCAACCAATGCTGCACGCGTTGACGGTATTCGCGAGCCAATTTATCGATATAGAGCTCTTTTTCACTCTCTGTGTTTTCTAATAGATAGCGCGACAACGGAAGGCAGATGGCAAAGGCCACCAATAAACTTACCAGCAACGATACCGTAATCGTTATCGGCAGAATACGAATGAACTTGCCATCGATACCGCCAATCATCATCATTGGCAACATCGCCAAAATGGTGGTCAGCTGCCCCGCGGCTGCCGGTAAGAAAAACTGCTTAACCGTGCTTAAGACCGCAGTGGAATACGGCTGTTTGCGAACATAATAATTATCATGCATACCCTCCATCACAAGGATATAGACATCGACCATTAACCCTAACGCTAGCACCATACCGATCATAATCATCGAGTTGAAGCTATAACCCAACAGCCCCATGATCGCTAGCACGGCCAACATCGTTACTGGTAGGGCAAAACCGGCAATCAATGCCTCGCGCCAACTGAGCAGTAACATCAAGACCAAAAAGACGATGACTACCGCCTGCATCATCGACGATGAAATATCATTAAACGCCAACTCGATCAGTTCGCCATCATCGCTTAATCGCGTAATCTTTAACCCTCGCGGCCAATCCTGCTGCTGTTGCCACTGATCGATTAACGCCTGTGTGGAGGCAATGACGGCAAGACTATCGGCGCCTGGGCGCTTGAGCACATCGAGCGTAACACCGCGGCGATAATCGCCGCCCTCGATACTAAAAAAAGAGCGACTTTTCTCTTTGTCGAGCTGAAGATTGACCTCGGCAACCTCTTCGAGGCGAACAGGCCGCTGGTTTTCTAATCGCCCTATCGGTAGTTGTCGCAGCTGCTCGACGGTCTCAAATCGTCCCGCTAGATAGAGGTTATAAGTATTCTCTTCTGCTTCAAACTCTCCCCAAGCCATATCGTTATTTGCCGACTGAATACGATCACGAACAGTAATGGGTGATATCCCCAGCTCTCTTAAACGCTCATGGTGTAAACGAATATGTAGGCTTTTTTCTCGCAGGCCGCTGATATTGACCTTCTTGACCAGCGGCAACGCCTCGAGCGCCTTTTCTAAGCGCTTGGCGCTGTCGGAGATCAGCATGTCATCGACACTGCCGCTGAGCGACCACGTCACCACCGGCATATTAGTCACTGCCATTTCTTCAATACTGGACTTTTCGATGCCGGCACCGCTGGGAAACTCTGCCGCCGCCTTATCAACAGCGGCACGCAATAACTGCATTGAATCCGACAGGTTCATATCGGCATCAAATTCCACTGCAATGATTGAGTAAGAGTTATAAGAACCACTGGTATAAGACTTTAAGCCATTGATACTAACGATTTCATCTTCCAGGTGTTTGGTCACGCTCTTCTCGATTTGATCCGGTGCAGCACCGGGCCAATAGGTGCTGACCAAGGCCTGGGGAATTTCTAGATCGGGAAAGTTTTCCCGCGCCATATTGTTGTAGGCCATGACACCGGCCAGCAGCAACATCCCCAGTAGCAGACGACCAATCAATGTTTCAACAAAGAGTCGGCGACGAAAAACTCCAGTCATTGGGTATCCCCTACGATAATCACTTCACCGCCATCAACCAACAAATGTTGACCACGTTCGACCACCGCATCGCCAACGCTGACACCACTGATGATTTCGACTTGGCGCAGACCGCTGAGACCCAGCTCCAGCTGACGAACACTGACTTTGTTATTACTATCGACAACATAGACATAAGGCTTGCCGTGCTTAAACGACATGGCATGACGCGGCAGGGTGGCCACATTCTCCACCTGCTCAACCACGATCCATGCACGCACAAATTGGCCCTCGTTAAGACGCAAATTACCCTGCTGAAAACGCACTTTGACTGTCTGTGAGCGTCGCTGTAGGTTAATCGCCGGGCTGACAGACCAGATTGTTCCCTGTGCCACCGCCTGATTGAGGTGTCCTGTTTTCTCCGCCGCATACAGTGCTCTGTCATCGGCGGCCAAATAGACCACCTGCCCCTCTTTTACCGACTTAGCCTGACTGGCGGGGAGTTCAAGTTGAATCTCCATCTGGCTGTCGTCGACGATGACAAACGCACTATTAGCCTCCCGTTCACGATTACTGGTACCGCTTACCGGGGGGTAATAATGATTATCCCGGCGCAGATTCATCGCGGTGACCACGCCATCAAAGGGAGCAAACAATGCCGTTTTCTCCAAACTGACAGCCGCCTTATTCAACTCAGCAGTCACGCTTTGAATCTCTGACTCCGTCGCCTGCAAACTGCTCTTAGCCATGGCGATGGCGGTTTGAGCGTTAAGGTAGTTGGTTTCAATTAAATTAAACTCATCCTGAGCAATAACACCGCGCTCATAGACTTCTTTCATCCGTAAATAGTTCTGTTGGCTGTGGGCTAAATCGTTACGTACCTGCTGCATTTTAGCCTCGGCCTCACTTTTCTGAGCTCTGGCTGACTGAAGCTGCGCCTCCAACGACTGCACCCCCGCCGTGTTCTCTCGGCTGTCGATACGCGCCAACATCTGCCCATGGGTGGCACCATCCTTAGGGCCAAAAACCCGCACCCCTTCACGCAACTCTTCACCGTCACTGTCACTGCCGAGGTCAACCACCTTACCGGCCATCTCAAAATCGAGAAAGGCCTTGCGAGACGCCTGCACAGTCCCCTCAGAAAAAACAAAGGTAATCAGGTTTTGCGGCTGTACGAATAAGGTGTTTACTCGCACCGGCTCCCGTTCAACCACCGGTAATGAGGCCTGATTAGCAACCTGCGCAAAGCGATAGGCTACCAACAGCGCCGCCACAACGGCGACGACTAACCAAGGTCGGTCTTTTATCTGATGAAGTTTCATGGCAAAGCCCTAACGGTGAAAATTGGCGCGATTATACAAACATACACGTATGTTTGTAATTATAGTCATATCAAAATTTTGTTGATTAGCCAGCAAATTCTGTCTCTACGCGCAGTTTTGACCTGTCGATGTATTAAGTCATTGATCTTTACCGACAGTGCAAGGACAATCAAATGAGTTTTTCATCCCTCGGAACCGCTTTATGATCAAGCTAATCCCTCATATCTCGTTACGCATAACGCCAGGCCATAACCGTGGCCGTACTGGCCGTGAGACACGTAATGTACTGAGTATATGCGGCGCATTATTCCTACTTCTGACAAGCTCAAACAGCTGGACTGATGACAGCAACGCCACCATGGCACAGCTCACTGACAGCGACATTACCACCATCGTCAAAGAGAGCTATATCTTTGCCTACCCAGTCATTGTCAACTATGGCCAGCTCTATCAACAGGCCATCAATCGTAGCTCGCAGCAATATATTGGCGGCTTTGGTGTCTTTGGCCACTATCAGCCGGTGACAGCAAAGAATAATCAAGTCAAACTGCCTAACAACGACACCCCCTACTCCTGGGCCTGGGTCGACCTGCGCGCAGAGCCCTACGTACTGACGTTGCCAGAGGTCGAACCCGACCGTTACTACACCTCGCAATGGAATGATTTATGGGGCTTTATTATCGACAACCCCGGATCGATAAAAGATGGCTACCAGGGTGGTAACTATTTACTGGTTGCCCCAGGTTGGCAGGGCAAGGTACCGACAGGCATTAAACGGGTGATACGTGGCGAGAGTTCGCTGCTGGGTTCGCTAACCCGTACCGGTTTCGAGGGCGGTGAAGACGCTGATAATTTGCAGGCCATCCAGCAAAGCTATCAATTAAAACCTTTGAGCCAATACTTGGGTACTCAACCACCGCCGAAGATGGATACATACTGGCCGGTTTGGGCGCAAAAAAACCTTTCGCGCCCATCATTTTTTAGTTATTTAAAATTCCTGATGCCCTTTATCAAAAAGCAGAAAGAGGACGATAGTGCCTGGGCGCATCTGGCGAAGATTGGTATCAGCAGCGACGGGGATTTCGACGCTAATCGCCTAAACGACTCACAACGTCTCGCCATCCAAAAAGGTATTGATGATGCCAAACTGCTGCTGACAGCTGAGGCCGCAACACCGCAAGAGCGACGACTCTATGGCGACCGCAACACGATAAAAACAGACTACATCAGCCGCAGCCTAGGCTTGATGATCGGCCCCTGGAGTAACAATAAACAGCAAAGCGACAGTTACAGCTGGTTGGCCGACGGCGAGCAACAGCCATTGGATGCCAGCAGCCATCAATACGTTCTGCATTTCGACAAGGAACAGCTACCCACTACACAATACTTCTGGTCGATCAGCCTCTATACCCTGCCCCAACAGTTGTTTTATAGCAATGAACTGCAGCGCTACTCCATTGGCAGCAACAGCAAAGAATTAATGGTGAATGCCGATGGCTCTATCGATATTTACATGCAAAACAAGCCGCCTAAACGCTCGCTTCGCGGCAACTGGTTACCCGCGCCTGCGGGGCTGTTTCTGCCGGTGATACGCCGTTATGGTCCCAGCCAAGACAGCGCCGACAACCATCAGTCTATGGCTATACCCAGCATTAACAAGCTCGTGACTGATCAGCCCAAGAAAACCAAGGCAATGACAGAGCCGCAACAACCTGCCGAACCTGCTGAACCTGCTGAACCTGCTGAACCTGCTGAACCTGCTGAACCTGCTGAACCTGCTGAACCTGCTGAAAGTATTTAAAGCCGGCCTCGGCACCGCCGCCAGTGTTTAATCGACTAATTCGATGTCAAAGCTTCGCAGTAGACGAGCCGCCTCATAACGGGTAAATTTCGCCCCTGCCACCTTGTTTTGTGACAAATCGATATCATAATTTGTCGCCTCACTGAAATCAGCCAGGCTGAGATCGGTGCGGCCAAACAGGCTATGGCTCAAATCACTGTAGACAAAACTGGCCTCAGACAGGCTGGCCTCACGAAAGTCAACGTGGTGCGCCTTGCACTCGTCGACAACCATGTGCGCAAGGCTTAAGCCAAAAAACGAGCTGTCATTGAGTAACGATTTTTTGAAGCTAATCGGGGCATTAAACGACATATTCGGCCAATTGGCCTTGGTCCAGTCGATGCCTATCAACTTACATTGGTCGAACTCGACATCGGTAAATTTGCTGTAACTCAACTGGCTATTGCTCAAATTGCTCGAGGAGAAGCCGCAATCGATAAACTGACAACTTTTAAATACCGTCTCACTGAAATCACAATCGATGAATTGGCAACTGTCAAACTCGATACCCGAGAAGCTCTCGCCGGCACAATCCAAGCCGTTAAATTCCGCCGAATAATAGTCCTTTCCACTAAAACTCATATCCATTCTCACTCATTCTTATTGTGGCTCAATATAAAGGCGGTCACATCATCGGTTAAGCTGTGCTTGCTAATATAGCTTTGGCCACCGGCGACAGGGTAGACAATCAAGCCCCGGTCGGTTTGCTTAATCTCAGCAATATCAGGCCAGAGCAGTTGCTGATTGACGTATTCTGACTGAATTTCAATGCCCTGCCCATTAATGAGCAGTGTCACCTCGCCGCCGGAGGCACGGCTGATTAACTGCCGGGCCAGCCACCAACCGCGAGCATAATACACTGACAAAGCATCGATAATAGCCAACATAAAAAAGAAGCCCGTAACGTAGCCATCGACTGTTGTTTGTGACAACACCAGCGCCAGAAAAAACAATATTGCCGCTTTCTGGTAACGCTGACTATTCGTCACCGGCGATACCTTACGCGACTCTTCAAAGCACTCGCTGTAGTGTGCCTTGTTCAAGGTGAACGTGGTTCGATGCTGCATCGGGGGGTCTTGCATAGGGTGGGCCCATTTAATCATTCGCCTGCTAACAACCAACAAACGACAAGCCCTCAATTCTAGCACTATTTAGTCACGAAAATCCCATGCGTAACCAATCCTTACCAATCAGTAAACCGTGATGAACGTCGATACATACAGCCATCAGTCAACGAGGAGAACAGCTACCATCTGTAGTCATATCGATAAGTATGATGGTGGACGATCGGCGAATATCCATTGAACCGATCGGCCCAATGCTTACTGCTGTAGCATGGCATCTAACGGGATGGCATTACCATTCAATACCGCCTGACCTTTTTGCAGACTGAAATCGACAACAAAGTCTTCACCGCCATCACTGATCAAACCCTGGCCTTGCAACATAGACAAAACGGTAGAAGATTGCATTTCAGCAAATTGAGCCACTTCCTCCGGGCTCACTTCAACCTCAGGATCCTGTAACATTTGGTACTCCAGCATCCGTGTGGCTAACATTTGTGCCAACTCTTTCTTCACCTTGGCATCTGCTGTGATGCTCAGTTTATCCAGCCAGAAAGCCGGATCAGCCATCTGTTCGGGTGCCAGCTGATCGACCGCATCAACCGCCAGCATCATATTGGCATTGAAGCGTCCCTGCGGCAGGGTAAAGCGGACGTCTTTAATTTCCATCACCGGCTTTGAGGCTAACAGTGTTGGTAGGGTTTCAATCAAAATACGGTTGGTGGCCTCAGAAATATCCTCGCCATTATCAATGGCCTGCTGCAGCTTGTCGGTATAAATGGTATTAAATTCAGCACTGATATTACGCATTTCAAAACCAATACCCAAATCGGTTACGCTGTGTTCTTGCACCTGTATCGACGCGATGGCGTAGCCACCACTCATATCAACTAACTCGCCATCCTCGTGCATGGCTGTTTGCGCATTTATGACCAATTGCTTCATAGCCAAGTCATTACCGGCGGTGATTTCATCAATCAGCACGGTTATCTCGCTATTGTAAAGATCACTGTTAATGATTTTATACAGGTCAGCATCAATAACAGCCTCGGTTTTAAGGCCGCGTATTGCCATAGGTCCGCTCTCACTCTTAATCACCAACGAGTCAGCACCACCGCTATAAACAATGCTACCGTCTTGCTGTCGCCCCTGGCCATCGTAGCCTGAAAACACAATCTCATTGGGATCCAACTTACTGGTAAAGGCCACAACTGATTCATCAAAATCCAGACCACCACCTAGGCCGACAACGCCATTTTGCTGATAAAAAGACCGGGATGTATCCCAGCTCAGTACCGAGGCAATCCTTTCACCCGCTTCAATCGCGCCCTGCCAACTGACCCAGCCCAGCGTCGATTCGCCGGACAGAAGAATTGGTCCATGGTTAAGGTCCAATACATAATCGAAGGTTAATACACCGCCTTGATCTTCCAAATCTACTGAAAGCGCTAGTTCAGCGTGACTATCGAACCAGTTGCGTTGATAGTTTTTTACGGTCATTTTCGCCGACGGCGTGCCGTCGAAGGCTGAAACCAGTTGATGTATTTTCTCCTCTGCTGCCTGACCGACAAAATAAGGGGCCACCGCCAAGCCACCTGCAACAACAGCACCAATCAAAACGGGAGATTTCATAAGAATTCCTTTCTACTAAACCAATAAATGTGTCGCCAGCATACAAAACAGCAACAAAAAAGAGTGCCGATATCATAAGATATCGACTGATTATCCGCAATCGACAACAATAACTTAGCCAGCCGATTAAACCGAGCGGCTAGCACTGTTTAAGACGCTATCATTGACAGCCCATCGGTAATGGCCTCAATCAAAAATGCCTTGAACAGGCTCACACTTTTGGGCATCAACTCTCGGTCATGAGAGATGATATATATTGGTGGTTTCATCGCAAAATCATACTCATCTAACACCGGCACTAGATGGCCGTTGCTGAGTTCTTGCTCAAC
The DNA here is from genome assembly GCF_923077115.1 of Sinobacterium norvegicum. Lineage (NCBI taxonomy): Bacteria > Pseudomonadati > Pseudomonadota > Gammaproteobacteria > Cellvibrionales > Spongiibacteraceae > Sinobacterium > Sinobacterium norvegicum. The sequence goes on along the minus strand of NZ_CAKLPX010000003.1, from coordinate 198,607 downwards.
AAAGAATTTCAACATGACACCAATACCCAGATTGTCTAACACCAGTTGCTTAACTGCATAAATGTCATTGGTGGCAACGGGGCTGTTCACCTCAATAGCATGTCGCTCTTTATTTTTTCGCAACTGCCAGGGAGTGGCATTTTCAAAATTGGGGTATTGTGACGCCAGACAGATATGCTGACGGAGGTCGACTGGCGATGCCGGCACGCCGTTTTGCTGCAAATAGGCTGGGGTTGCCACCAGCAACGTTTCACACTCACCAATGCGCTGGCAAACCAGCGAACTATCGGGGAGGCTGCCGAGAGTAACGACCAAATCGGTATTCTCTGAGAATGCCTGCAGCGTCGACTGTTGAATATTGATCTCTACTTTTAACTTGGGATTTTGCCGCAAAAAGGGTGCCAGCCTAGGGAGTATTGCCTTCCTCGCCAACAGCGGTGGCAGGCTGAGGCGAACCAGCCCCGACGCCTCACCCTTGAGCGTGGGAGCTGTCTCTGTCAACGACTGGTAGGCGGCCATCATGGCCGTCACCTCCGGTAATAGAGAGGCGCCACTATCGGTCAGCTGTAGACGTGGGCTGCGATTAAACAGCTTGTAACCAAGCGACTGCTCAAGTTTGGCTATGTGTTTGCTTACATGGGAGTTAGAGACCCCCAGTTGCTCAGCCGCACGGCTGAAACTACCCGCCTGCGCGGCCTGCCCAAAAATCAGGTATTGCTCAATCTGTGTCATTCCAGCCAATCCCTATGGAAAAAGTACGGTAAAACATTGCCCAACATTTATCAGACAATAATCTGCCCCCTGGCAGGGGGATTATTGCTTGGCCTGCCGGTAACCCTCTGGCGACACCCCAATGGTTTTCTTAAACAGCCGCGAGAAGTAATAGGCGTCTTGGTAACCAAGGCCGGCAGCAATATGTTTAATCGGTCGTGCTGTACTGTCGAGCAAATAACAGGCTCGCTGCATTTTCATGTTGATGAAAAATTTTATCGGCGACTCACCGGTGGCTTGTTTGAATTTTTTTGAGAAATGAAACTTTGATAACCTGGCTTCATTCGCCAGCATATCGAGATCAAGCTTTGCGTGGATATGCTCTTGCATCATCGCCCGTATATGTTCTGTATCGAAGCAATTCACCGCATAGGGCTGTCGCTGCTGCACCAGTAGGGCAATATAACTCAGCAAAGCCTGAACCTGATGCCCTCCCTGAATAAATTCAGCAATATTATGGCTGCTATGCCGCAGTGCCACAACACCATCAAAAACACGCACCACACGTGCCTGAAGTCCAATAGCAAACCGGTGCAAGGGCAGATTAATGTGCTCACCAAAAGCCTCTGCTAAATGCCCATCGAAATGAAGCCAGTATAAACTCCATGGATCCACGCTATTGGCCTGGTACTGGTGGGTTGAGCCGTGGGGCAAATAAATAATATCACCACTGCTGACAGCGGTGGTCTCCCCTTCTACCGTCAGCGTCCCACCGCCAGCGGTGCAGTATATGAGAATGTGATCATGGTGTTGGACTCGCGCCATCCGATGCCCGTGCGCCTTCGGATAATATCCCATGGCGGTAATATATAAGCCGATTGAAAGAGGGTGAGCATGAAGCCGATCGATTAATACCCGGGGGGTAATAAAGCGCACGCTGTCTGATGACAACGGCCACCGTGAAGGTTTACTCAATGTTATTTTCTCGCTCAAAATGCGTGGAAGATCAATAAAACAAACAATCTACAGGAAACCGCAATATAGTCCATCATTATAATAAAATAGTCAATTCACTCCTTTATACGTATGTGTTCTTATGAATTAAGCACTCTTTATATAAACAATAAAATTCATCATTTTGATTTTACAAGGCAGATATTATGGGACTCAACCTAGACACCGAGCAACAAGCAGCAGCAGACATCAGCCAGTTGATTGAACGCTCTAAAAACGCCCAAGCCCAAATAGAAGACTACACGCAAGAGCAGGTTGATGAGCTAATAACAGCCATGGTGTGGGCAGTATGCCGCCCTGGCGTGGCGGAAAAGATTGCGCAATTTACTGTCGATGAAACACAACTAGGTAACTACGATGGTAAGTTCTTAAAGATATCCCGCAAAACACGCGCCACCTTGATGGATATTATTGACGACAAGTCTGTCGGCGTCATCGAGGAAGACAAGACACGCAACATTATTAAAATTGCCAAGCCTGTCGGCGTCATCGGTGCATTGATTCCCTGTACTAACCCAGAGGCGACACCGGTTATCAAGGCGATTTCAGCGATCAAGGGCCGCAACTCCATTATCTTGGCCCCCCATCCCCGGTCAAAGCTTACCAACAAAATGATTTGCGACTTATTGCGCGAGGCGGTCAAGGCCTGCGGCGCCCCTGAAGACCTGGTCATCGCCATCGAGACTCCGTCCCTGGAAGGAACCGACGCCTTGATGAAGCAATGTGACCGCGTTTTGGCCACCGGCGGCCCAGCCATGGTCACTGCCGCCTATTCATCGGGCACACCGGCTCTCGGTGTCGGCGCTGGTAATGCGGTGATTACGGTTGATGACAGCGCCGACCTGGCTACTGCCGCTGAAAAAATCAGAATTTCTAAAACCTTAGACCTGGCGGCCTCATGTTCTTCAGATAACTCGGTTGTTGCTTTAGCATCAGTTTATGATGAATTACTCGACAAACTACAGGCCGAGGGTGGCTACTTAGTCAACGCTGAAGAAAAAGCCAAGCTACAGGCGGTGATATGGGAAGATGGTCATATCAGCGCACGCATCGTTGCCCAGCCGGCCAGCAACATGGCGGCCATTGCAGGGTTTGAAATTCCTGAGGGTAAAACCTTTTTCATTGTCAAAGAAACCGGCGCAGGCAAGGACTTCCCTTTTTCTGGAGAAAAGATGTCCGTCACCATGGCCTTTTACAAGGTAGCCGACATTGATGAGGCCATAGCCTTGACCAATGATATCCAAACCTATCAAGGCCAGGGTCACTCATGCGGTATTTACTCAAACAACGATGACAACATCATTAAGTTTGGCTTAAAAACCAAGACATCCAGAGTCATGGTCAACCAACCCCAGGCGGCCTCAAACAGCGGTAACCTATGGAATGGTATGCGCCAAACTTTTTCACTGGGCTGCGGCTCATGGGGCGGCAACGGCACAAACAACAACATTACCTGGCAAGATCTGATCAATGTCACCTGGATTTCAAAGCCATTAGACACCACCAAAGAACTGCCCAGTGACGATCAGTTGTTCGGCTCTGTAATGAATAAATTTTAGCCTTAGGAAGCCATAATGGACTTTGCACTTAACGACGATCAAATAGCCTTTCAAGATGCGGCGCGCAGCTTCGCGGCGGGTGAAATGCAGCCCTTTGCTGCCGAGTGGGATGCGGACAAGACATTTCCCAAGGCCATGTTCAAGAAAGCAGGTGAACTCGGCTTTATGGGCATGTACTGCCCCGAGGAAGTGGGCGGGATTAATTTATCCCGCCTGGATACGACGATTATTCTCGAAGAGCTAGCGATGGGCTGTACCTCAACAGCAGCGTTTGTGTCTATCCATAATATGGCCAGCTGGATGATTGCCAGCTGGGGTAAGCCGGCAATCAAAGAGCAGTGGTGTAGTGATTTGGTCGTCGGTGAGAAACTGGCTTCATACTGCCTGACCGAACCCGGTGCCGGCAGCGATGCAGCGGCACTTCGCACCAGCGCTCAAAAAGACGGCGACCACTATGTTATAAACGGCAGCAAGATGTTCATCAGCGGTGCCGGCGAAACAGATGTGTTAGTCGTCATGGCTCGTACCGGTTCACAGGCCGATGGCGCCAAAGGGGTTTCGGCCTTTGCCATACCAGCCAACCTAGATGGCATTAGCTACGGTAAAAACGAACATAAAATGGGTTGGAATTCACAGCCGACACGGGCTATCAGCTTCGAGAATGTTCGCGTTGATGCCAACTGTTTGCTGGGAGCCGAGGGTGAAGGCTTTAAGATCGCCATGACAGGCTTGGATGGTGGCCGCATAAATATAGCCAGCTGTTCAGTAGGTGCTGCACAAGCCTGCATTAATTTGGCCCAGGCTTATATGCGGGAGCGTCAACAATTTGGCAAGCCGTTGGCTGCGTTTCAAGCCCTGCAATTTAAACTGGCCGACATGGTGACAGAGCTCGTCGCTGCACGGCAAATGATTCGCCTGGCCGCCAATAAGATCGATACCGATGACGCCGACAAAACCACTTACTGTGCCATGGCCAAGCGCTTTGCAACAGACGTGGGCTTCAAAGTCTGTAATGATGCACTACAGTTGCACGGTGGCTATGGCTATATGAAAGAATATCCCATCGAACGCTATATGCGCGATGCACGGGTTCATCAAATTTTAGAAGGCACCAATGAAATCATGCGCGTGATTACCGCACGCCGCATCCTAGAAGATGGCGCCACCGACCTTATTCGATAATCAATCTGCTGCTCTACAAACACAGCGGTACACTACAAAGGATTCCACATGAGTGATTTATTAAAACTGGAAAAGCGCGGTCATGTCGCCATCATCACCTTAAATAACGCACCAGCGAATACATGGACACCCGAAAGCCTTCATTACCTAGAAGAAATAGTTGCTGATCTCAATGTCGACAGAGAGAACTATTCGCTTATTATTTATAGTGAAAGCGAGAAATTTTTCAGCGCCGGAGCAGATCTCACTCGCTTCAACCACGATAACAAAGGCCTCTCTTTTGATTTTTCTCGCGCTTTTGGCTCGGCCTTTGAAGCCCTCAGCAACTATCAAGGTGTGTCGATAGCAGCCATAACAGGCTATGCCATGGGCGGTGGCCTAGAAGTCGCCCTATCCTGCGATGTTAGAATCTGTGAAGAGCAAGCCCAAATGGCTCTGCCCGAAGCATCCGTTGGCTTATTACCCTGCGGCTTAGGCTCTCAGCAGCTGTCATGGCTGGTCGGTGAAGGCTGGGCAAAACGCATGATCCTATTAGGCGAACGTCTAAAGTCGGCACAGGCTGAAAAAATCGGCCTCGTATCCGAGGTCGTTGCAACCGGTACCGTTTTAGACCGCGCCCTGGAACTTGCCGCCAAGGTTGAAAAGCAATCACCAACATCCGTACGTTACTGCAAAGAATTAATCATGGCGGCACGAGACGGTGATATAAATTCTAATTACACAAAAGAGCGTGAAATGTTTGTTCGCTTGTGGGACAGCCAAGACCAAAAAGAAGGGGTCGGCGCCTTTGTTGAAAAACGCAAACCCGAATGGAAGAACCGCTAATGACAACCCCTGTTTTATGCGAAGAGATTGCGACTAACAACGGTAAAATTATTGGTGTACTTACCTTAAACAGTGAGAAAACCCTTAATTCATTAACCCTTGTCATGGTTGATATCATGCTGGCGCAATTACAGCGCTGGCAAAAAAATGACCAAATCGCCGCGGTCTTTATTCAAGGTGCCGGTGAAAAAGCTTTCTGCGCCGGCGGCGATGTTCAAGCCCTGCACAAGTCCTCTGCCGATAATCCTGGCGGTCCCTGCGTCGATGCCGAAAGATTTTTTGACCAGGAGTACCGACTGGATTATTTGCTGCATCATTACGGCAAACCCACGATTGCTTGGGGGCACGGTATAGTCATGGGTGGCGGCCTGGGTGTTTTTGCCGGCTGCTCACATCGAATCGCCACGGAAAAAACCCGTATTGCCATGCCCGAAGTCACCATCGGATTATTCCCCGATGTCGGTGGTAGCTATTTTTTAAACACCATGCCTGGCCAATGCGGTCGGTTTTTAGCCTTAACTGGCGCGTCGATTAATGGCACAGACAGCCTCTATGCCGGTATCGCCAACCACCTTGTCAGTCATAGCAAAAAAGACGATGTGATGTCGCTGTTGCTGGCGCTGGATTGGTCTTCGCCAGCGATTGAAACACAGCTCGACGACATGTTCAGCGATCAACAACTGCCCGCTGAAGATATACCTGCGGGCAATTTAGCGGCGCATCAATCACTGATTAATGATTTGTGTGCCGGTGATGATGTCGAGGCGATCGCGGCTAACATAGCAGCGCTAGAAACTGCCGACAAATGGATGCAACGTGCCAAAGCCGGGCTGGCAAATGGTTCACCCTTGGCAGTCAAATGGATATTCCAACAACTGGAAATATGCAAAGGACTCAGCTTAAAAGCTGTGTTTCAACAAGAAATTTTACTGGCGACCAACATCGTTCGTCACAGTGAGTTTCCCGAAGGCGTACGTGCACTATTAATCGATAAAGATCAAAACCCACAATGGCAATTTAAAACGTTGTCAGATGTGCCCGCTGACTCCGTGGCAGCATTTTTTGTTGCCCCCTGGCCAACAAACCCGCTCATTGATTTGTAAATAAAAAAATCATAATAAAATCGAAAGGAAATACCATGGCTAAGAAAGTAGCATTTATAGGTTTAGGTAACATGGGCAGCGGCATGGCTGCAAATCTGGTTAAAAACGGATTTGACGTCTGTGCATTCGATCTCTCACCGGCCGCACAAGATCGCGCCAAGCAAGATGGCTGCACCATTGCCGATACAGCCGCCAGCGCCACTGTCGATGCTGATTACGTTGTTAGCATGCTACCTAATGGTTCTATTGTTGAAAGTATTTACATCGGTACTGAAGGCAAGGAAGGACTGCTTAGCATCATACCTAAGACAGCCCTGGTTATTGATTGCTCAACCATAGCACCACAGAATTCTCGAAATGTTGGTGCCAAGGCCACCGAGGCAGGCATCAAGTTCATTGATGCCCCGGTTTCCGGTGGTGTTGCTTCCGCCGCCGCTGGCACACTCGCCTTTATGGTAGGTGGCCTCGAAAGCAATTTTGCATTAGCAAAAGATGTTTTAGCGGCAATGGGCGCCAACATCTTTAGAGCCGGTGACGTGGGCGCAGGCCAAACAGCTAAAATTTGTAACAACATGTTGCTCGCCATCCATATGACAGGGACTGCTGAAGCCCTTCAACTGGGTGTCGATAATGGCTTAGACCCCGCGGTACTTTCTGAAATCATGATTAAAAGCTCTGGCTGCAACTGGTCGTTAGAAAAGTACAACCCAATGCCCGGCGTCATGCCAACCGCCCCCGCTTCAAATGATTATCAGGGTGGCTTTATGGTTGATCTGATGCTCAAAGATCTTGGCCTTGCGATGGAAGCCTCACTCAACAGCAAGTCTTCCATCCCCATGGGTGCCGCTGCCAGAAATCTTTATAATCTGCATAAAAACGCCTCTACTGAGGATCAGGGAGGCAAAGACTTTTCGAGCATACAACAGTTTTATGGCCAATCAGCAAATGACGCCTAGCTAGAGGCCACAATGGCGACGGATAATAGACTCTGTCGCCTCGCCTTCCTCCTCCTGTCGCCTGCGTCAGAGGGCGGAAGCCGCCATCAGAGGCCACACCCTGCCCTGCAACTACCTTATCCCCTGACGTGAGCTAAGCACGCATCAAGCAACACCTCGCCTACAGCACTATCGCTATTCTCTGCGGAAAAATGCTGACTATGGTGTTTTTTCAGCAAACAACCGCTATTTGTTTTCCATAGGGAAAACGGTGTTTTCTGTATGCCGCTGCCCCCCGGCAGCCTAGACGCCTATACTCGCTCTTTCCGACAATCAAACTAACACTGGATTAGCATGACTTTTTTGAGCAAAAAATCGGTCTGGGCAACGGTTATCGTGCTGTGTATCGCCACAGCCATAGCGGCAAACAACTTTAATCCGGCGGCGCTGATCAGCTCTCAACAGCGCCATAATGACGAGATCATTGCCGAGCAGCTGGCCGAGCATATTGGGGCTCAAGCCTATGTTTACGGCTACCCTCTCGTTGACATGGCCAAACAGATGCACAATGAAACTCACCACGTCAACGACCAACAACAGGTCTTTGCCCCAGTCAATCGTATTTACCGCTTTCCCGAGATTGTCGGACCGCACAATGCCGGGAATATTCGCCTGCCTAATAATGACACGCTCTATCTCAGCGGCTGGTTCGACATCAGCAAAGAGCCGCTGATTATCCATACACCGGACACCAACGGCCGCTACTTTACCATCGCAGTGACCAACCTCTACTCGGAGGCGACCCATATCGGACGCCGCACCCACGGAACCGATGAGGCTTATTATGCCCTTGTAACACCGCATTGGCAGGGTGAACTGCCCATCGGCGTCACCCGCATAGAGGTGGAGAGTAATCAGGGCTGGCTGCTTGGTCGAGTGCTGGTCGATGGTGAAAAAGACTTGGCAGCGGCAGTGACCGTCATGGACGGCATCTGGTCAGCCTCGCTCAGCGAGTTTGTCCCCGGCCAAGTACCGGCCAGGCCGACAGCAAAAAAATCTGAGCCGATAAACCCTATGAAATCGTTAGCTTTCTTTGAACATATGAACCGCGCGTTAAAACATTTACCGGCAAGGGCTAATGAAGCAGCATTAATGGCTCAATTTGACCTTATTGGCGTCGGCCCAAACAGCAACTTCGATATTGCCAACCTCGACGAGGCAAGCAAGCGCGGCCTACAGAAGGGCTTGGCCGCTGGCATCGCCATCGTAGAGGCTGCTGAAGTTCGTACTATCCCCAGCTACAATGGCTGGATGTCACCGAGCAAGGTTGGCCGTTATGGTTTTGATTATATTCAGCGCGCCTCTGTTGTTGCCAACGGTTACGGTAACCTGCCAGAGGAGTCGACCTACGCTGCAACAGTCACCGATACCAATAACCAAATGATGTCCGGCGACGACGTCTACACCTTACACTTTGATAAAGGTGGCCTACCACCGGTCAACGGTTTCTGGTCACTGACCGCCTACGCCCTGCCGGAGAAATTGGTCGAGCAGAACGCCATCGACCGCTATAGCTTTGGCGACCGCACTGAGGGAATTCGTTATAACGACGACGGTTCACTAACATTGTGGCTACAACACGAAGCACCCGCGGATAAAAGTAAAAATTGGCTGCCAACACCGGCAGGCTACTTTATGACCGTGATGCGAATGTACGAGCCAGGCGAGGCAATTCTCAACAAGCAATATCAGCTTTCACGCATCAAGATGATTGAATAGCGCCGCAATCTCCTGCAGCTTTAGTATTACTGACTCCCAGAACGAAAAAAGGCTTACTACGTTAGCAGTAAGCCTTTTTAAATAGGGTGCGCCCGCAAGGGTGAGCAAGCAAAGCACCGCTTTGTGCAGCGAACGCCCGTAGGGCCGGCAATCCGACCAGGGTGCCTGCAGCTTTAGTATTACTGACTCCCAGAACGAAAAAAGGCTTACTACGTTAGCAGTAAGCCTTTTTAAATATGGTGCGCCCGGAAGGATTCGAACCTTCGACCGCTCGGTTCGTAGCCGAGTACTCTATCCAGCTGAGCTACGGGCGCACTATGTTACTTTCAAAAGACACCATGTTCTTAAAAAGAAAATGGCGGACAGGGAGGGATTCGAACCCTCGAACAGGTTTCCCCGTTACACCCTTAGCAGGGGCGCGCCTTCAGCCACTCGGCCACCTATCCAGCAACGGCGGCAATAATACCGTCTTTTGATGATATTGCAAAGAACAAAAACCCCTGTTGCTTAAATTTATTAATATAAACAATTGTTCGCGCTATCAGCGGGATAAAATCGGTTGTTTTATCAACAGCCGCTAATTTGATAGTGCCAAACAGATAATCTTCGCAAGCGATTATATTTCATCGCCCAATAACGTAAAAAGGCTTACTACGTTAGCAGTAAGCCTTTTTAAATAGGGTGCGCCCGGAAGGGTGAGCAAGCAAAGCACCGCTTTGTGCAGCGAACGCCCGTAGGGCCGGCAATCCGACCAGGGCGCCTGCAGCTTTAGTAGATCAACCCTGCAGAACGAAAAAAGGCTTACTACGTTAGCAGTAAGCCTTTTTAAATATGGTGCGCCCGGAAGGATTCGAACCTTCGACCGCTCGGTTCGTAGCCGAGTACTCTATCCAGCTGAGCTACGGGCGCACAGTGTGGCATGTCTGCCAACGGGTGCGAAATATACTAAGGTCGACGCATAAGGTCAAGCGCTATATCCACTTATCGTCAGCTTTACCCTGACGACATAGCAGCGAGGGTGTCGTCGGCGTCACCGCCTCAAGCTTTCAGCGATGCGATGGCGGCCGCGCACGCGGCATCATTAGAGATGTCATCGGGTACCGGAAAGGTGAGGTAACCGGTGAGACGACCAAACCACTGCTTTAATACGCCGGCGATATCATCGTAGCTGGCGGCGGGGACAAACTGGTCAAGCATCTCGTCATCGAGCAACCCCGGCATCTCCGCCCAGCGGTTTTCACGGCTGCAGGCGAGCAATTGTTCACCGCGGTTTCGCCAACCAAACAACTCAAGACTGGGCCAATAGGCCGGCGTAGAAAATAGAAAGGCCAAAAGTTGACGCCACTTCTCACGTTCACTGCTGACCGCCGCAGCATCTGGCCCGGTGGCAATTAACGAGCCTAACATCAGGCGACAGTCTTCGATATTTCGGCCGCTGTCATCGGCGCCCTGCTGCAGCCGCAGGCGCACAATCTCGCCTATGTACCGCGGCGGCGTGTTGGTCGGATGGGTCAAAATGCCATCGGCGACCTTACCTGCTAGCCGGGTCATCTGGGGACCAACAGCCCCCATCAGCAGGGGAATATGCGGGTGCTCAATAGGGCCTGGATTAAAAAATGGCTGCAGCCGAGTGAATTGGTAGTTATCGCCGATATAGTGAAGTTCAGTGCCGTGCTGAAAGGCATCAAAAATGGCACGCAGAGCTTCTATATATTCTCGCATACGCTTAACCGGCGGAGTCCATGGCGTGCTGTAACGGCGCTCAATGTTACCCTTTACCTGCGTCCCCAAACCCAACTCAAACCGCCCGGATGACAGCCGCTGTAAATCCCAGGCACTGATGGCCACATTCATTGGGCTGCGCGGAAATATCACCAACACACCGATACACACTCTTATACGCCGAGTCGCATTAAGTGCTAAGGCAGCCAGTAGGAAGCCGTCGTGAATAGCGTCAGGGACCTGGAGCCCATCGTAACCCATCGCCTCCACACGTTGGGCAAAGGCGCCAATATCACTGGGCGACATGTCTTCTGGGGTGGTGGCATAGACTCGAAACATAATTTATCCGTGGTACAGGGCGAGGATACCGTACGTTTAGCGACAACCGCTGATCACCCGATGGCAAACGCTAAAACTAACAAATTTTGCCGCCACTGCTCAACTCACGTTTGGGTGATAACAACTGTTTTAAGCAAAAAATCTAGCTCGGGCATGGACCGCTAAAGCTCTCGGTTTACTGTCGGCATAGGGACTATGATGAACCAATAGCCTCTACCACAGCAGTACTGATTATTTCACGCATCCACTGGCTGGCAGGGTCGTTTTGAGCACTTTTTGTCCAGTACAGATTCCACATCAAGGGCTCCACATCAAAGGGCAACTCTGCCGTATGCAGGGGCAGTTGCTCTGCCAATACCTTGGGTACCGTCCACAGTAAATCGGTCTCTGCGGTAATGCGAGCGGCGACCAGATAGTTTTGTACCCTCATTGCCACCCCACGTCGATAACCCAAAGCATGCAGGGCAACATCCATCTGCCCCCGTCCCTTGCGACGACTGGACACATGGATGTGCTCGCCAGCCAGGTAATCTTCAACCGTCAACCTCTGTCCTGCCAGAGGATGATCTGGCCGCATGGCGACAACATAGGGAAGCCTGCCCAGAGACTGGTGCGACAGTTCTTTGGCATTGACCCCAGGGGTGTCAATTAATAAGTCTATGCCGCCAGACTTAAGATCCTCTGTCGCCGCTTCGCGGGCGACATAATAACTGGTCAAAGCAATTTTAGGAGCCGTGGTTTTGATGGCCGCATGTAACAGAGGCAGCAGCAAGGACTCCGCCAGATCATTCATTCCCAGGTGAAACACCTTCTCTGATAGTGCCGGGGCAAAACGGGCATTAACCGATACACTCTTATCCAACAAAACCAGAGCGGCTCGGACATCGCCCACAACACTATCCGCCACAGGCGTCGGAGCCATACCATTAGGTGTACGTATAAAGAGAGGGTCATCGAAGGTTTGGCGTAACCGACTTAAGGCATTGCTGACCGCTGGTTGGGTAAGATTTAACAATACCGCCACCTTGGTGACACTGCGCTGACGATAGATGGCATCAAACACCACAAACAAATTCAAATCTACTTTTTCGAGTCTCACCGCCAGTCACCCTCACATTGATTTAATCAATAATATACCATCAATAAAATAAATTATACTGATTACGGCTGACTCTTTATACTGATCCTCATCCTATAAAGCCGCTCGATATACCGGAACAGTTATGGCAGCAATCACCCTCTTACGCCACGGTCAGGCCTCCTTTGGCGCAGACAACTACGACCAGCTTAGTGAGCTTGGCCATCAACAGGCGTATTGGTTAGGGCAACACCTGCGCAGGCTTGATGAAAGTTATGACCGCGTGCTGGCTGGCACCATGGTTCGCCATGACCAAACAGCTCAGGGGGTCTTATCAGGCCTCGGGGAGGCCATCCCTGTTCACTACCACGCAGGCTTGAACGAATATGATTTTCAGGGGTTGCTCACTCCGTTGAAAGCCCAGCACCCCGAGCAGTGGCTTGAGACGGGGCACGCCAAACGCGACTACTACCACAATATGAAACTGGCACTGGCTTACTGGATGGATGGCACCATTACCAGCGATGGCACAGACAGCTGGCCAGAATTTTGCGCACGTATTCAAGCCGCCTTTGCTGCCGCCTGCCAAGATGATGCGAAACGCACCCTAATCGTTAGCTCCGGCGGGCCAGTCGCCGTCATCCTACAATCGGTTTTACAACTTGGTGAGACAAAAACTCGCGACCTTATATTGCAGATTAAAAACAGCAGCACCAGCAAGTTGCTCTATAACCGCGTCGACCTCACGCTGGACAGCTTTAATGACATCAGCCATTTGCTCACACCGGATAAAAAACACGGCATTACTTTTTCTTAACCATTTTTCATCAATCTAAAAACAGCAGTAACGGAGATTTACATGTATACCTTCAGTGAAAAGTCACAACAACTTCAGGCCAAGCTAAATAGCTTTATGGCAGAGCATATCTACCCTAATGAAGTAGCCTATGCCGAACAACTGCATCAAGCAGAGGACCGTTTTGCGCCGCTGCCACTGATGGACGAACTGAAAGAAAAAGCCAAAGCGGCAGGTCTGTGGAATTTATTCGTGCCTGAAGATCACGCTGAATACTGCGACCACGGCGGCCTTTCCTTTTTTGACTATGCCCCACTGGCAGAGATTATGGGCCGTGTTATCTGGTCGCCAGAGGTGTTCAATTGCAACGCCCCGGATACCGGCAACATGGAAGTCTTTATGAACTATGCCACCAAAGCGCAGCAACAGCAGTGGCTAAAACCTTTGTTAGCAGGCGAAATACGCTCTTCCTACGCCATGACCGAGCCCCAGGTTGCCTCCAGTGACGCCACCAATATCCAACTGGAAATTACCAAAGACGGCGACGAATGGGTACTCAATGGCCGCAAGTGGTTTATTACCGGCGCAATGTACAAACGCACAAAAATCTTTATTGTGATGGGCAAATCCGACCCAGAAAACCCCAATCGCCACTTACAACAAACTCAGGTACTGGTACCCAAAGATACTGCCGGTATTACCCTGATTCGCCCGCTGACCACACTGGGTTATGATGACGCCCCTATTGGCCACGCCGAAATAGTGTTTGATAACGTTCGCGTACCGCTGGAAAATGTTCTGCTGGGCGAGGGTCGCGGTTTCGAAATTGCCCAGGGTCGCTTAGGCCCCGGTCGAATGCACCACTGCATGCGTCTGATCGGTGCAGCGCAGCGATCATTAGAGCTGGCCTGCGAACGCGTCAACTCTCGCTCAACCTTTGGCAGACCCATAAGCAAACACCAGTCTGTACGTGAAGAAATATCAAAAAGTTTTTCTGAAATTGAAATGGCCAGGTTGTTAGTGTTACAAACCAGCCACAAGATTGACAGCCAGGGTGTCCCTGCATCTGTCGACATGATTGCCGCCAGCAAGACTACCATCCCGCTACTGGTACAAAATGTTATCGACCGCTGCATGCAAATGCACGGTGCCGGTGGCCTGACCGAAGACTACTTTATGGCAGAAGCATTTAACTACGCTCGCTGGTGCCGTCAAGCAGATGGCCCTGATCAGGTCCATCAAATGGCTTTGGGTAAGAAAATCATTGATCGTTATTCAGCTGAATAGAGCACATACAAAGGGAAACTATTATGTCTGAATCAACCGCCTCTACATTTGATTTCGATACCGAGAAACTTGCGCTCTATTTGGAGCACAACATTAGCGGCTTCAAAGGCCCGTTAAAAGCAGAGAAATTTGCTGGTGGCCAATCAAACCCAACGTTTCTGATTGCCACTGAGACGGGTAAATATGTACTGCGTCGCAAGCCGCCCGGTGAGTTATTAAAATCCGCCCACGCTGTCGACCGTGAATATAAAGTGATAAAAGCACTGGCAGACAGCGAGGTGCCAGTGGCAAAAGTCTATCACCTGTGCGAAGACGACAGCGTTATCGGCAGCATGTTTTATGTGATGGAATATATCGACGGCCGCGTAATGTGGGACCCAGCCCTACCGGATGCCAACAAGACAGAACGCGGCGAAATCTATGCCGAAATGAACCGTGTTTTGGCGGCGCTACACTCGGTCGATATCGACCAGGTTGGGCTCTCGGATTACGGCAGACCCGGTAATTACTTTGAGCGCCAGACTGGCCGCTGGAGCAAACAATATCGGGCGTCAGAAACAGAGTCTATCGCAGAAATGGAAACCTTGATGACATGGCTGCCCGCCAACATGCCTGAAGACGATGACCGTGTTGCCTTGGCGCACGGTGATTTTCGCTTGGACAATATGATGTTCCATCCCGAGCAGAACCGCGTCCTGGCGCTGGTTGACTGGGAGCTATCGACGCTGGGGCACCCCTTTGCAGACTTAGCCTACCAATGCATGCAATTGCGCATGAGTCGCGATGGGGTCATGCCTGGATTGGGCAACCTGGACCGTGACGCATTAGGCATCCCTTCTGAGGAGGCTTACGTAGCGCAGTACTGCCATCGCATGGGGCTAGAAGATATACCAAACTGGTCTTTTTATATGGCGTTTAGCTTCTTCCGCTTTGCGGCTATTTTACAAGGGGTAAAAAAACGCGCCTTGGATGGCAACGCCTCCAGCGAGAAAGCACTGGCAATGGGAGCATTGGTTAAGCCGTTAGCGGAAATGGCAGTGACGTTTTGTGAGTCATAAAAAAACCACTTACGATCGCCGTAAGCGGCTTTAGTATGGAGTCCGGCCGGAAGGGTAAGCGAGCACGCCCAGAGGGCCGGCAATCCGAACAGGGCGCCTGCAGCTTTAGTATTACTGACTCCCAGAACGAAAAAAGGCTTACTACGTTAGCAGTAAGCCTTTTTAAATAGGGTGCGCCCGGAAGGGTGAGCAAGCAAAGCACCGCTTTGTACAGCGAACGCCCGTAGGGCCGGCAATCCGACCAGGGTGCCTGCAGCTTTAGTATTACTGACTCCCAGAACGAAAAAAGGCTTACTACGTTAGCAGTAAGCCTTTTTAAATATGGTGCGCCCGGAAGGATTCGAACCTTCGACCGCTCGGTTCGTAGCCGAGTACTCTATCCAGCTGAGCTACGGGCGCACTATGTTACTTTCAAAAGACACCATGTTCTTAAAAAGAAAATGGCGGACAGGGAGGGATTCGAACCCTCGAACAGGTTTCCCCGTTACACCCTTAGCAGGGGCGCGCCTTCAGCCACTCGGCCACCTATCCAGCAACGGCGGCAATATTAACATGTTTATTGCCTTTGAAAAGGGGGTACAACAACTTTTTTTGCAGTTTCTTGTGTCTTAACCTTCAGGCTGCTCTTTTTCTTTTTGAATACGCTGGTAAATCTCTTCTCGGTGAACAGAAACTTCCTTCGGGGCATTCACACCAATACGAACCTGGTTTCCTTTAACCCCAAGGACTGTCACGGTGACATCATCTCCAACCATCAGAGTTTCACCGACGCGACGGGTCAAAATTAACATTACAAATCTCCTGCTTGCATCCAACCACAAGGGGGTTGGCTTCATTATTTAATATCGGCGGCGAGACGACAAAGCGTATTACTCCACCCTGCAAAGAGGTGGGCATCGGAATCTACGATTACAATAAACATTTGTTCTTTATAATTATTATCGGTCGCCAAATGTTGGAAATTGCCATTACTATGATGTTATATGTTACTCGCTTTATTATAGTAATAGCAATTATTACAGCTGCTAAGATAGTAAACAGCCGGTTAAGCTTGCTCTAACTCAAAGGCGGAGTGCAACGAACGCACCGCCAGCTCCATAAATTTCTCATCAATCACCACCGAAATTTTAATTTCAGAGGTGGTGATCAGTTGTATATTGACGCCAACATCGGCCAATGCCGCAAACATTTTACTGGCGACACCGGCATGAGAACGCATACCAACACCGACAATCGAAACCTTACAGATATTGTCGTCGGTAATCACTTCCCGAGCGCCCAGGTCGCCGGCGACCTGACGCAAAATAGCGCCGGCCTTATTGAGCTCGCTACGGTTAACGGTAAAGGTGAAGTCGGTGGTGCCGTCCTCGGTAGTGTTCTGCACAATCACATCGACCTCAACATTAGCGGCACTGACCGGCCCCAATATCTTACTGGCAACGCCCGGGGTGTCGGGTACGCCAACAATGGTCAATTTTGCTTCGTCACGGGTAAATGCAATTCCGGAGATGGCTGGAGCTTCCATGGCGACTTCATCCTCTATAGTAATCAGCGTACCTGGGCCATCTTCAAAGCTGGATAAGACGCGCAGCGGTACTTTATATTTGCCGGCAAACTCTACCGACCTAATCTGTAATATCTTGGAGCCGAGAGAAGCCATTTCAAGCATCTCTTCAAAGGTAATCTTATCGAGGCGTCGGGCGCCGTCAACCACGCGAGGGTCGGTGGTATAAACACCATCGACATCGGTATAAATTTGACATTCATCGGCCTTGAGCGCTGCCGCCAACGCCACCGCAGAGGTGTCGGAACCACCGCGACCGAGTGTGGTAATGTTGCCATCCTCATCGGTGCCTTGGAAACCCGCAACCACGACAACACGGCCGAGGGACAAATCATCGCGCATACGTTGTTCGTCGATACTCTTAATACGTGCCTTGGTATGAGAGCTGTCGGTTAAGATACGCACCTGAGAACCGGTGTATGACTTGGCATCCAACCCCTTCTCATGCAGCGCCATCGACAGCAAGGCAATCGTCACCTGCTCACCAGTCGACACCAACACATCCATTTCGCGCGGCGTCGGCTGTTCCGATATTTCCGCCGCCAAGGCCAGTAGACGATTGGTTTCACCGCTCATTGCTGAGAGTACGACAACAATGTCGTGGCCATCGGCACGGAACTTAGCCACCTTATCGGCCACGGCTTGAATACGCTCTATAGAGCCAACTGAGGTACCGCCAAACTTTTGAACTATCAAACTCATAAGCGCACTTTTCTGTTTCACTGGTGTCGGGTCAGGCTGTAGCCGTCGACTACAACCACCTTCTTACTGTTAGCTTAGCTGTTCAGTAGCCCAAGCCTTCAGCGCTTCGATTGCCTCGGGCAAGGCGTCGGCATCACCACCGCCGCCCTGAGCCATCTCTGGCTTGCCGCCACCCTTACCACCAATAGCCGTGGCCAGTTGACGCAACATATCACCCGCCTTGATCGACGAGGCCTCTGCCTTGGTCACCCCGGCTGCTAATGACACCTTACCGTCCTTAACACCGGCTAAGACGATCGCCGCCTTGCCCAGCTTATTCTTTAATTGGTCGATGGTATCGCGTAACGCCTTGGCCTCAACGCCCTCAAGCTTGGCGATAAGAATGTTAACACCGGCCACCTCGATCGCCTCGGAGGCCAAATCACTACCGGCAGCACTGGCCAATTTTGCCTGCAGCTGCTGAATCTGCTTTTCCAACTGTTTATTGCTGGCCGCCAAAGTCTCTACCTTGCTGAAGACGTTGTCCTTGTTGCCTTTAACAATGCCTGCAACCGCGACAAGGCTGGCATCGGTGTGCTCAAACAGAGCGGCCGCGGCCTCGCCCGATACTGCCTCTAGGCGACGAACACCGGCAGAAATACCGCTTTCTGAAACAATGCGCACCAAACCAATATCGCCGGTACGCTCGACATGGGTACCGCCACAAAGCTCGACAGAGAAACCGTCTTCACCCATGCTAAGTACCCGCACAGTATCGCCGTATTTTTCGCCGAACAGCGCCATCGCACCCTTCTGCTTGGCCGATTCCATATCGGTCAGCTCTGTCTCAACCGCCACATTGGCCCGGACCTGAGCGTTGACCATGTCTTCGACCTGACGCAGCTGTTGTGGCGTCACCGCCTCAAAGTTAGAGAAATCGAAACGTAAACGCTCAGAGGTCACCATAGAGCCCTTCTGCGCCACTTGCTCACCAACCACTTTACGCAGTGCCGCATGCAATAAGTGAGTCGCCGAGTGATTCAATTTGATCGCCTGACGAACTGTATTATCAATAGTCGCTGTCAGGCTATCGCCGACACGGATGCAGCCATTCAACACCTGACCGTGATGCAGGTGATGACCGCTGGCCTTAGTGGTTTCCTTGGTTTCGAAGCGGCCACCAGCAGCGGCTAAATATCCAGTGTCGCCGATTTGGCCACCGGATTCGGCATAAAATGGTGTGCGATCTAACACCACAACACCAGTGTCACCATCGGCAAGGCTATCGACGCTGACACCCTCTTTTAACAGGGCAACAACCCTGCCCTCAGATGCCACATCGGTATAACCGGTAAACTCAGTCTCACCATCCAGTTTGAATGACTGGGTATAATCCAGATCAAAGCTGCACGCCCCCTTTGAACGCTGACGCTGCTCGTTCATCGCAACCTCATAGCCGTCCATGTCGAGCACCAAATCACGCTCGCGAGCAATATCGTTGGTCAAGTCGGTGGGGAAGCCGTAGGTATCATAGAGTTTGAAAACAACATCACCGGGGATGGTGCCATCGCTCAACTGGGCAATCGCATCATTTAAAATGCCCATGCCGTTCACCAGGGTTTTGGCAAACTGCTGCTCTTCCGCCAAAATCACTTTTTCAATTTGAGACTGCATTTTTGCCAGTTCAGGATAGGCATCGCCCATCACTTCAACCAACGGAGCCACTAGCTTGTAGAAAAATGCACCGTTGGCACCCAGCTTATTACCGTGTCGTATAGCACGGCGCATAATACGGCGCAACACATAGGCCCGGCCTTCATTGCCCGGCAATACACCGTCGACAATCAGAAACGAGCAGGAGCGAATATGGTCGGCAACAACACGCAGCGACTTATCTTCCATGTCCGTGGCGCCGGTCTCTTTGGCAACAGCGGCGAGCAGATGCTGGAAAATATCGATTTCATAGTTAGTATGAACGCCCTGCATAATCGCCGCAATACGCTCCAGCCCCATACCGGTATCGATAGAGGGGTTGGGTAATTCAGTCTGACCGCTGGCTGAGCGCTCAAACTGCATAAATACTAGATTCCAAATTTCAATGTAACGGTCACCGTCTTCATCGGGAGAGCCCGGTGGGCCACCAAATACATCTTCACCGTGATCGTAAAATATTTCAGAGCTTGGGCCACAGGGACCGGTATCGCCCATCTGCCAAAAGTTATCCTCATCTAAGCGAGAAAAACGCTCGGCACTCACGCCCATCTCTTTCAGCCAGATATCTTCGGCTTCTTGGTCGGAGATATGCACTGTCACCCACAATTTTTCTTCCGGCAGCCCAAGGACCTCGGTTAGAAACTCCCAGGCATACTTGATTGCATCGCGTTTGAAGTAGTCGCCGAAGCTGAAGTTACCCAGCATCTCGAAAAAGGTGTGATGTCTGGCGGTATAACCGACATTCTCTAAATCATTGTGCTTACCACCAGCGCGCACACAGCGCTGTGACGACGTTGCCTTGTTGTAAGGGCGCTTATCCTGGCCGAGAAAGACATCTTTGAACTGCACCATGCCAGCGTTAGTAAACAACAACGTCGGGTCATTGCCCGGTACCAGCGAACTACTGGCTACCCGTTGATGGCCTTTGGCTTCGAAAAACTGTAAAAAAGCTTCACGTATTTCAGCACTTTTCATGGTCACAATCCGTCAATATTCAATGCGCTTTGGCCTCGAGGCCAAAAACAAAAACAGCTTGCCGCCCAATGGCAACAAGCTAAAATTTAAAAGGGGCTAAATTATACAGAATCCATCGTTTCGATGGTAGCACCCTGATTACAGCGTGGTTTCGCCAGTGTTAACCACTGACATAAGCTTAGCGATCGAGCTTTTCTTCTTCGCTTAAGGCACGCGCCTCGGTCTCTAACATCACCGGAATGCCATCACGAACAGGGTATGCCAGGGCACTGGCGTAACAGATAAGTTCACTCTTATCTTCACTCAATACCACCGGTGCCTTGCTCACAGGGCAGACCAGAATACTCAATAACTTGTCATCTATCATTACTACATTCCTACTTCGGCCGCCGCAGCAGCACCGTATTTTCTGTTGTTGTGTGGTCATTAAACCTATTACTTCGACATAGGTCCAACAAGTAATTCGGGGTCGACGCGCTGATCAAACCAGTTCATCCGCCAATCCAAATGAGGGCCTGTCACCCGCCCTGTGGCACCTACTTCGGCCACCAAGTCGCCCTGCTCCAACATCTGCCCCACGGTGACGTGAAGCTTACTGAGGTGGAGAAAACTCGACGATAAGCCGTGGCCGTGGTCGATAATCACCGTGCCGCCGGAATAAAACATATTATCATGGGCCAGTGTCACTCTGCCCGATGCCGGTGCGAACACCTCTGCACCAACGGGAGCTGCCACATCGACGCCATAATGTGGTCGACTCGGCACGCCATTATAGACACGCTGAGAGCCAAATACACCTGTAATTGGCCCCGTTATTGGCCACTGGAAGTTTTGCTGCCACCCCTGAAGATCTAAATCATCTTTACGGGCCAGCTTAACCTGCTTCGATTCAGCACGAATACGAGTCAAATCCTCTGCACTGGGAGACATGATTGCCCGCTTTATACCCTCAATTTTTTGCACACGATAAGCACGTTGCTCAATAGCCAGTTGCTCTACAACACGCTGGCCATCCGCAGTCTCAACTTCCAGCGTCAACTGTGCCGGAGCGTCACGGTCAAAGCCATACATTACCACCCCCTTTGCATCGGGGCGCAGCAGCCGATTATTGACGGTTACCTTGGCGTCGACAGGGTATTGCCGAATAATAATACCGCCCTGAATAAGCTGGCCACTGATCACCTCACCAACGGCCTGCTGCTTTTCTGGCTTCGCTGCTGTCGCTGCACCGGCCGCCAACATGGGCAGCAATAAGGAGAGCGTCAATCGTCGTGCTAATGTCATCATTCTATTCAACCTTTACCAGTCAGTGCCAAGTACTGCATGAGAGTACGTAAATTTGGCTTTAAATCCTAGTAAGCAAGCGATAATCTGTTCAAATTGCGGCTTCAATCATGGGTTATTATGGGCAGATATCGTCCCCCTCGGCGCTGGGGTTCAAATTACATCTCAACACACGGTGAAAAAGTACTCAAAGATGAGCTTTTCCAGCTGTGGAAGGTTGAGCGCCCGACGGTCGTGCAAACCGTCCATGAGGCCGCCCTCAATGGCGACCGATCTGAGAATGGCGATTACATTTACGGTAAGAAACGGTTGCGGGAGATCGACGGTAGAGTCCGCTATTTAACTAAGCGACTCGAAGCCGTGACGGTGGTTCGGCAACCGCCGAGCAATCAACACAAGGTCTACTTCGGCGCCACTGTCACCATTGAAAATATAGAGGGTGACGAGCTGGTGTTTACCATCGTCGGCCCCGATGAATTCGATTTGAAGCAACACAGGTTAAGTATGGATTCGCCGATGGCCAAGGCAATGCTAGGCAAACAGATTGATGACGAGTTTACCGTGGCAACACCAACAGGCGAACAGGTGTTTGATATAGTCGCTATCGATTATGAATTTTTAAGCCATTAGCCATTTCGATAGCGAGCCAACACGCGGCTACCAAAATATTCGAGTGCGCAGTGCCGCCACAATAATATTATTCTCTTTCGGGTTGTCCGCCGGATTTTGCACCCACTGTAAATCCGGAGTGAGCTCCAGGCTGTCGAAGAATTTCATCAGATAAAAGGCCTCCAGCGTGACCTGATCTTCATCTGCATAGGTGATATTAGAGACGTTAACCGCAACTCCAAGATTATCGGTTTCCCGGCCCAAACCATAATAAGAAAAACCGCCGCTCAGCGACTTGTCGATACCCAGTAAGCTGCCCTCATCCGCCCAACTCGCTCTGACAAACGGTAACCACTGACCATACATCTTAGAGGCAGAGAAATTTACCCCCTTATCCGCAGCCTGATTCATCGCATCACTTCTGTCAGAGTCCCAAAAAGTCAGATGTATCTTATCGAGGTAGATAGCCTCTTGGCTTGAGGTCCAGCCGAATTCTAACGACTTAAAATAGTGGCCATCACTGAAGGCCGTGTCGAAACCATCTAACGGCTTGGTCGGGTCTGACTCCATGTCAGTAATACCGCCGATAACATAAAAATTATCCGTCAGCATCGTTGCCCCTGCTATGCCGAGGGTGGCGTCACCCGGCAGTGCCATGGTGTTGTTGCCAGTACTGAAAGCGAAGTTAACAAAGCCTGTCCAGGGACTCGCAACGGCGTAGACATCGACATAATCGGTGGCATCTAAGTAACCGGCGACAAATGTACTTTTCCCGCCATTAAATTTTTGCTTCCAATAGAGGTTGGTCAACCGACCACCCTGATCTGAAAAAGGTGGTGCCTGCAGACCGACACCACCGCCATTAAATTCTAAAAACCGCGGCTCAATATCGGTATAGCTATGACGATGCTCCACCTTCCAAATCAAACTACCGCCGTTACCCGTATTATCGCCAGCAACCTGCCAACTGCCGTAAAAACGCAGCATACCACCGGCGGCGAAATCATCAGTGCCTGGTAGGGTATTATTGATGCCGGCCGCCAGCATCGAGTAATCAATCGCCAGCTGCACTCCCTGCTCAGCCAGCTGATCTTTGACCGTTTGTTGTTTTTGTTTCTTATCCGCTGCTATTTGGTTTTCCACAGCGTCGGGGCCGCCAAAGTTTGCCGAACTATTCTGACCTGCAATCACCACAGCAGGAAGCAGGCTGAGAACAAAGACTGCCGTCTTACAATTTCTGTATGTCATCCTAAAATCCATCTTATGTATATTGCTTTTGTCGTAACTAGAATCGTGTGATTCTTACGTCTGGTCACGTTGCCACATTCGACCAACCAACGAGACAACTATCAACACCACAACACCGACAGCCATGCCAACAGCCATCTCAACAACAAACGGCATGATAACGGCCACAACTGAGCCAATAATAGGCCAGCTAGCCACAGCATCAACAAGTGGCTGCTGAATATGGTGCAGCATCGGCACACCATGAATAAGAATACTGCCACCGACTAAAAACATTGCCGCCGTGCCAATCACTGACAGCGAGGCCATCAACCTAGGGGCAAAACTAAGCAGGCCTCGGCCAAGAAAGTGTTTTATCGAGCCTGATAATCCAGCGCCAGGTTGGCGTAATAAATATAAACCGGCATCATCAAGTTTCACAATGCCGGCCACCAAACCGTAAACCCCGACTGTCATCACCGCTGCAATCAGCGAAACCACCATAATTTGATCGCTCAGCGACTGCTGCTGCACCGTCCCCAGTGCGATCACAATAATCTCTGCCGATAGAATAAAATCCGTACGCACAGCGCCTTTGATTTTTTGTTTTTCGACCTCGTCGATGGTTAACTCAGTTTGCAGCACCTCAATCCGGTGCTCAAAGTCATCATCACTGTCGTGATGTAAGACAGTATGGGCTATTTTCTCGACACCTTCGAAGCAGAGATAGGCACCACCAAGCATCAGCAAGGGTGTGATCAACCAGGGCGCAACCGCACTGATTAACAGCGCCACAGGAACAAGAATCAGTTTATTCAGTGCCGACCCTTTGGCCACGGCATACACCACCGGCAGCTCTCTATCAGCCCTGACACCGCTGACCTGCTGCGCATTAAGCGCCAGATCATCGCCAAGCACGCCGGCGGTTTTCTTCGCCGCCACCTTGGTCATCAGCGCAACGTCATCAAGGGCAACGGTAATTTTATCGATTAAGGCTAGTAAGCTGACACCTGCCATCAATTAACATCCTGTTAAATATATTTATGCTAGATATAACAGAATTACTCCTTAATCTCTAACTGTTGCAGCGGGTTTTCGAAACGTCGAAGGTATTCATCGCCGAGTTTTTTTGAACCGAGATAATTTAAATGATGGTCATCGCGGTACAACGGCAGGCCATCGAGCGTCGTCTTGCAGACCTCGTCATCGCAGATTGCCCGTCGGGGGTTTATCCACAACACCTCGGGGAAGCGCTGTTCTAACACCGCCCTAAAATGGTTGGCCTGCTTGAGGTTCTTCTGCGTCTGCACTGCATCGATGTCACAGTCGGTCGCCCCCCGTATTAAACAATAAGCATGAGACTGGCTTGGCAATCTGGGTACGTCTTCGATAATCACCACCTCATGTCCCTGCTTTATCAGCCATGCCACCGTCGCCGACATGTACTCAATATACTGAGGGTTTTGCATATACGACGACCACCAGTTATTAATAAACACCGTCATCGACGGGTTATCGATTAAATACTGCTGTAGCGCGCGGCTGCGCTGTTTGTCTTTATCGCGGCGGAATGCCTTATCAATATTAGGCTCACTAATAAAAGGCGCAGAGGCTTTGGTGACGGCCAAAAAATAGTAAGGCGTGCCAGCAACCAATTGTTCGACAAAACCAATCATCGCTGTGCCATGACTATCTCCTACTAGCACACTATTGGGTTTACCATCGGCGGTTTTGTTACCAAACAAGCAGGTTTCACTCTGGTCGAAGTCATAGTCCGGCCCGCCAAAACACGCCTTGTACAGGTCTCCCGCATTTTGCTGCTGCATGATCTTGTACAGTTCACGTTTCTCTGCCGGAATACGGAAACTAATATCGTCGTTGGTACGGATAGTCAGCTGTACCAGCCAAATCAAAAAACACGGCAACAGGATCAGCCAGCAAAAGGTTTTCTTTAACGTCCAGTGGCGGTAGCGCAGTGAGTTTTCAACAAAAGCATGGGTAAACCAAGCGGCAAAGAAGGCGAAGGTAATTAAGCCAAGCTGAATTGGCAGCGTTAGTTCAACCAACTGGTAGTTTAACAACGCCACCGGTGGCCAATGCCACAGGTAAAGTGAATACGACAAGGTACCCAAGAAGACAAATACCTGGGTGCTGAGCAGGCGAGTCACCAAGCTCTGCTGGTTGGACATACCGGCATAGATAATCAAGGCCGCCCCCGCCGTCGGCCACAATGCGTTATAACCGGGGAAGACGCTGTCGCCGCTTAACAGCACTGCACTGACAACAATCGCCACTAAACCGGTCGTGCTCAACACCTCGCTTTGCCATCGTTTAAGCACTGGCAGCCGATGAGAAAACAACGCCAACCCACAACCCAACAACAGCTCAAACATCCTCGCTGGCAGCAAAAAATAAGCCGCAACAGGATCGGTAAAGGCATACCAAATTGACAATGCAAATGTGGCCAACCACAGTGCAATAAAAATCAGTACAAACTTGGGCTGTTTGATCAGTGGCTTTAGCAACAACAGCAGCAGTGGCCAGAGAAAATAGAACTGTTCCTCAACCGCCAGTGACCATGTATGCAGCAAGGAGATGATTTTGGCATCGGCGGAGAAATACTGCGACAGCTGACCGTGAAAAAAGATATTACTCAAGCCGATGACAGAGCCCATCCAGCTCTTCGAAAAGATGTAATAATCGTCGTCCATGTAGTAGCGAGAAATCACCACAAAAGTGACCAGCGACACCAGTAAGAATGCCGGTAATAAGCGGCGAATACGGCGTGAATAAAAAGTCGCAAAGCTAAAGTCATCGACGCTCTGTGCCTTGAGCAGCAAGCCTGTAATCAAAAAACCCGAGATGACAAAAAACACATCGACGCCGATAAAACCGCCGGTGATAAAGGGGAATTGATAGTGAAACAAGACAACCAGAGTGACGGCGACGGCGCGAAGGCCGTCGATGTCGCGACGATATTTTAGTGCTGACATGATATTTAGCTTCAGTATTGAAGAGTTATTAGTATTTTTTCATCGCCCAGATATTTACCAGGCGATGTCGACCAACCAAACAGACTTGATCCAGTGCCAAATAGTCGGCCACTCACCCTCGTTAATCTCGCCATTGATCCAATGTACAACCTCACCGGATTCGTTAACGCAGTAGTATTCACCGCGATACTCACACAGAGGGATCAATTCTCGGGGCACACCCAGCGACCAAGCCACCGAGCAGACCTCAGGAAGATAGGTATGGGAGTGAGGATCGGCGACGGTAACCGGTTCGTAGTAACCGTAAATAACATCGCTACACTCTAGTAGATAGAGACGAAAGTCGCCGGGGATACCAATCAGAATCTGCTCTTCAACGTCGACAATATCATCGTGGTCGGGTAATTCTAACGGTACCGCAACGCGTTCATTGACCTCGCGTAGCATATCCATCGCATCGTTCATTACTTATCCTCTCGAAGGGTGTTAGTGCTCGGCAGTGATGCCAGCAACTGCGTCTGCTGGTAACCAAAACTGGCCACCAAGTCAGCCGCCAAACGCTGCTCTACACGACGATATAAATCTTTGCTGTCCTGCCCCGCTAACTGCTGCTCGACACTGGTCATTGCCATGCCAGCATAGCCACAGGGGTTAATGCGATTAAAGGGGGATAAATCATTATCGATATTCAAGGCCAGGCCATGAAAGGAGCGGCCCTGGCGAATCCGCAACCCCAGCGAGGCTATTTTCTTATCACCGACATAAACCCCTGGCGCATCAGGCCTCGGCGCCGATACGATACCAAAAGCGGCCAGGGTATGGACCAGACTCTGCTCAATCTTATCGACCAAATCACGTACACCAATACCCAGCCGCTTAATGTCGATCATCAAATAAACCACCAGCTGGCCGGGGCCATGGTAGGTCACCTGACCACCGCGGTCGGCCTGTACCACCGGGATGTCGCCAACGGATAACAGGTGCTCGGCCTTGCCAGCCCTGCCCTGAGTAAAAACGGCAGGGTGCTGTAACAGCCACAGTTCATCCAAACAGTCTTGACGACGCTGCTCGGTAAACTGCTTCATTAACTCAAATGATTCGGTGTAATCGACGAGGCCGGGACGACGCAGCACGATAGGCTGGCGTTGGTTAAAGTCCGCCTGCAGGGTTGACTGCTTTAACACCTAAATAACCATTTTGACTCGGCCGGTGGCCTTTAAATCTTTATGAATATTTTCCAGATGCTGCTCGCCCTGAGCGGTAATCGTGACATTAATCGACACAAAACGACCTTTACCGCTGTTGCGAATACTGTGCTTGCCGTCAAAATCGGCGTCGTGCTTTTTCATGATATCGCAGACCAAAGCAGGAAAATCATGCGCTGAGTCGCCAATCACTTTGATCAAATAACTGCAGGGAAATTCAATCTTTGGTGGCTCTTGATTATTCGTCATTACATCTAACCTTTCATATTCGCTATTAAGAGAATAGCCCGACAAAGAACAATACGATTGAATCCCACAGACGAGAGATAAAACCAGCTTCCTCTACCGCCTGCAAGGCAACAAGAGGCTTGTTAGCCAACTCCTCGCCATCGAGGCTGATGATAAGACGCCCCAGCTCCTGACCACTTTCAAACGGCGCCTTTATCACGGTATCAACCTCCATCACCGCCTCGAGGTTGTTCGATTGACCGCGGGCCAGTGTCAAGATCAAATCATCGACCAAGCCCAGCTCGACGCTGTCGCCAACACCGCTCCAAACCTTACTGGTGATCAGCGGCTCGGCAGCCTGATAAAGCATTTCAGTCTCAAAATAACGGAAGCCATAGCTCAATAATTTTTGTGTTTCCTGTACTCGCGATTCCTCTGTACGCGTGCCCATAACAGAGGCAATTAAACGCATGTCCTGGCGTTTGGCCGAGGCGACCAAGCAATAGCCAGCCTCGCTGGTGTGACCTGTTTTTAAGCCATCAACACTGGGGTCGCGCCACAGCAACTTATTGCGGTTGGGGGTACGGATGCCATTAAAGGTGAAATCGCGCTTGGCATACATTTCATAGTCGGTG
Organism: Sinobacterium norvegicum; assembly: GCF_923077115.1. Classification (NCBI taxonomy): domain Bacteria; kingdom Pseudomonadati; phylum Pseudomonadota; class Gammaproteobacteria; order Cellvibrionales; family Spongiibacteraceae; genus Sinobacterium; species Sinobacterium norvegicum. The sequence goes on along the minus strand of NZ_CAKLPX010000003.1, from coordinate 170,105 downwards.
GGGAAATCGTTAACAATCGCCTGGGCCAGCAGCGCCATATCATAAGCCGTGCTGTAGTGACCATCGGCGGGCAGACCATGGGCATTGATAAAATGCGTATTGCGCATGCCCAATAACTCGGCGTGTTTATTCATCACCTGGGCAAAACCATCTTCACTGCCGGCTAGATGCTCGGCCACGGCAACACTGGCATCGTTGCCTGAGGAGACAATAATTCCCTTGTGCAGGTCGTCGAGCTTAACCATCTTGCCGACTTCGATCCACATCAGCGAAGAACCGCGGAATTTTGGGTTTGATGCCCAGGCATTTTTGCTGATTTTGACCATGTCTTCTTTATGTGCGTTGCCCTGAGCCTCCTCATAGGAAACCACATAGCTGGTCATCATCTTGGTCAGGCTGGCGGGGGGCAGCGGCTCATCGGCATTGTGCTGAGCGATAATTTTACCGCTGTCGGCATCCATCAGCACCCACGACTTGGCGGCCAGCTTTGGCTCGGCAGGAATTAAAGATGGCGCCGCGGATACGGCTGCAGTCGTTAACGCACCGGCGCAAACCAGCGCACAGGCAGAAAAGAATTTAGTAAGTTTCATTGTTAACTGGCTAATGCCTCTGTTGTAGGTGAAAAATCAAGATTAAATAAGAGCGTTGATGACCGAACGTCTGATTCATCGCAGCCATTGTAGCGTATTACCGCCAGACTATTAATAGCTGCCGTCATCAACCGCTATTAGAGCCTACCTTCAGCGACAAGTTCAGCGACATTAGCGATAAATTATTGCTTAACCAGGCGGCCAGAACCCAGCCCCTGCCGCTCCAGTAACTGCTGAACATCCTTGGCCCGCGCCTCGTCAATTAACGGTCCAATACGCACCCGGTAAAGCTGTTGATTCTGTGCCGTTGTCACCTCGGAAACCGTCACTGGGTCATCGACTGCGGCTCGCAAACGAACAGCTAAGTTATTGGCATTATTGCGGTTCGAGGTCGCAGCCACCTGAATAAACGGCTGCTCGGGAGACGCCGAGACAGACGGTTTTAGCGGTGTCGATTCGGCTCTGCGCTGCTGCGCCAAGGCCAGCTGCTGACGTTCCCAGGCCACCGGATCAATATACTCAACCTCGACCTGAGCCACGCCCTTGTCGACATAATCGAGCTTTATCGCCGCCGCATAGGATAGATCGATAATTCGACCGGGGTGAAACGGGCCACGATCGTTAACCCGGACAATAACCTGTTTGCCATTTGCCTTATTAGTGACTCGAACATAACTAGGGATCGGCAGAGTTTTATGCGCCGCCGTCATTGCGTATTGGTTATAAACCTCGCCATTACTGGTGTTACGGCCATGAAATTTTGCGCCATACCATGAGGCGCCGCCGCTCTCTTTGTAGCCAGCGCCCGTGGGCAGCAACGAGTATTGAATACCGGCCACCATATAAGGTGAGCGATTGCCAGCACGCGTGACCGCTTCAACTTTCGGTGTCGCGTCAATAATGCTGTCTGCCGATGGCCGATGCGTCGGCGCACTGTCCTTACCCGGGGTAATGGGCTCATTGCGCGGGCCGGTGCTGGTCGACGTACAGCCAATTAAGATCATGCTGAACAGCGTCACAATACTGAGGCCTAATCGACTAACATTTTGCATCCAATATTCCTGGTAACGGTGGTTTGATTAACGGCCGATATTAAACATCGATACTAATAAAACAGTGGGTTAGCGGCAATGAGAACAAAGTTCACTACCGCCTGATTTGCGGTATATCAAGGTTTAATCAATGCCGCCACATCTTGACTCAATTGGTAGACGGCCATCGCATAAAGATGGCTGTGATTGTAACGCGTAATGGTATAGAAATTCGGTAATGTGATCCAATACTCACTGCCGTACTCGCCCTGCAATTGCCATATATTGGCCTTCATCGCCGAGGGTAATGACTGCGAGGGTTGAAAACCTGCAGTCTGCAGTTCACCCACGGTTGAATTAAGCTCGAGGCCAGTATTAACCTTGCTCTGATCGCTGTTTTTATTCACCGCCACGCGGGTTGTCACCGGCTGACCACTCTGCCAGCCATGGACCTTGAAATAATTAGCGACACTGCCGATGGCATCACTGGGGTTATGCCAGATATCGGTCTTACCATCGCCGTCGAAATCCACGGCATAGTGGCGATAACTGCTGGAGATAAACTGCCCCCAACCCATAGCACCGGCATAAGAACCTTTCAGTGACAGCGGGTCGACGCCCTGCTCACGGGTTAGAATCAGGTATTGCTCTAGCTCTGAGCGAAAAAACGGCGCTCTCGGCGGGTAGTCGAAGGCCAGCGTCGACAGCGAATCAATCACTCGGTAGCGGCCGGTATAGGTGCCGTACTGAGTTTCAATACCAATAATAGCGACGATGATTTCGGCGGGAACACCATACACGCTCTCGGCCCTATCGAGTTCTTTTTGATAGGTTTGATAAAACGCTGCTCCGCGCTCGGCCCGGTCCCCCACCAAGAATATTCGACGGTAGTCCTTCCACTCTTTCACCTTCTCTGCCGGGCGAGAGATGGCATCGACAATAGACTGCTTTTTTTCGGCGCTGCTAAATAATGGCTCCAGTTGCTGACGCTGAAACTGATGTTTCTCGACCATCTCATCGATAAATTGCTGAACCGCCGGTTGCTCGCTGTAATCCGCTTGAGCAACAAGGCTTGCAGTCGATAATAATATGGCTAACCAGCCTGCTTTCACTGTCAATTTTCTCTCCTTCATAGAAAATAGTGGCGCATAAGATAATGCTGCCGCATACAACCAAACTAGTGTGTTAGACGTTTTTTCTCGGTACTAATGGCCATTAATACACCAAAACCTGCCAGTAATGTGACCAGCGCCGTGCCCCCTTGACTGACCAGCGGCAACGGTACACCGACCACCGGTAACAAGCCCGATACCATGCCCATATTGACCAATACATAGACAAAGAAAGTCAGCGTGATACTACCCGCCAACAGTCGGCCAAAGGTGTCCTGCGCCATATAACCAATATGTAAACCCTTGGCGATAATCAACAGATACAAGCCCATCAATACCAGGACCCCGCGCAGACCAAACTCCTCGGCCAAGACGGCGATAATAAAATCGGTATGACTCTCGGGCAGAAATGACAAATGTGATTGAGTACCGTCGAGCCAACCCTTACCACCCCAGCCACCGGAGCCTATCGCCGTCTTCGATTGGATGATATTCCAACCCGCCCCCAAACGGTCGGCCTCGGGGTTAAACAACGTTAAAATGCGCTGTTTTTGATAACCGTGTAGCACAAAGTTCCACGCGGGATAGGCACTGCCTGCAACAATAGCGAGCGCGACAATGACATATCGCCAACTCAAACCGGCAAAGAACAAGATAAACAAACCCGATGAGGCGATAAGAATCGATGTGCCCAAATCCGGCTGCTTGGCGATCAGCAACGTCGGCACAAAAATCACCACCAAACTGACAATAACATGGGAGAATCGAGGCGGCAGGGGCCGCGATGATAAGTACCAGGCAACGGTCATCGGTACCACCAACTTGACCACTTCCGATGGCTGAAATCGCGTCACGCCTAAATCTAACCAGCGCTGAGCGCCCTTGGCACCGACGCCGACAAAAATCACCGCAACCAACAAACCAAGACAGCCGACATAGGCAAATGGCGCCACCTGGCGATAGAAATTTACGCTGAACTGGGCGACGATAAACATACCAACATAGGCAACCGCGAAGAACACCGCCTGACGTTTGACATTGACAATGTCTCCTCCGCTGCCACTGTAAAGCACAAACAACCCGCCGCCGCTGATCAGCAGCAGTAACACCAACAACTGCAGGTCGATATGAAGCTTGGCCAACAGGCTGTTCTGGCCGCCGACATTGATACCATCGCCGGCGCTGATTTGACGAACGAAATCACTATTGGCCATGATTAACTCGATATATTGATCGATATCTAAAGGTCACCGCGCACCTCGCCTTGTTCATTGAGCAGATAGGCATTCATTACCGCCAAGGCCATTGGGCCGGCAACCGAACCGCCTCCCTCACCATTCTCAACCACCACAGCAACGGCTATTTTTGGATTCTCTATAGGCGCAAAAGCGATAAACAAGGCATGATCTCGCTTGCGTTTTTCGATCTGCTCAGAGTCGTAACGGGCGTCCTGTGCAATACCAATCACCTGTGCGGTACCTGATTTCCCTGCCACAACATAGGGTGCCTCACGCAATCGTCGGCCAGTGCCGCGAGTGCCGTAAACCACCGCCTTCATCGAGTCGAACACCACATCCCAATTATTAGGGTTGTTGAGGCTTATATCTTCGCGATGAGAGGCATCTCGGCGACCGCTATCGACCACTCTTGGCACTAACTGGTTCCCCTTATTGGCAATAATCGCCGTCGACAATGCCAGCTGCAGCGGTGTCGTTAACATATAGCCCTGGCCGATGCCGGCGATCAGAGTTTCGCCGGGATACCAGACTGTCTGACGATAATTACGCTTCCACTCTCGGCTCGGCACCAGCCCCTTTCGCTCACTGGGCAAATCGATGCCGGTATAGTCGCCCAGGCCAAACTGCTTGGCGAAGACCGCCATGTTATCAATCCCTAAACGATGGGCAAGGTCATAATAATAAACATCACAGGACTGCTCCATGGCCATTTTAAAATCGACCTTGTGGCCATGCCCCCCGCGCTTCCAATCCCGATAACGGTGTTCATCGTTGGGCAGACTAAACCAGCCTGGGTCATTAATCGTCGTTGTTGGCGTCACCGTGCCGTATTCTAAACCGGCCAAACCTATCACCGGCTTCAGTGTTGAGCCCGGCGGATACTGCCCCTGTAGACTGCGGTTAAACAGCGGCAAATCGAGATCGCTACGCAGGGCATTATAGTGTTTAGTGGAGATACCATTCACAAACATATTAATGTCATAGCTTGGGGTACTAACAATGGCAATGACACCACCGGTCTCAGGGTCGATGGCGACAATAGAGCCCCGCTCCTCGCCGAGCGCCTCATAGGCCGCTCGCTGTACCTTGTCATCGATAAATAACGTCAAATCATCGCCCGGCACGGGGTCAACCTGGTCAATAACCCGCAGCACTCGGCCGCGGACATTGGTCTCGACATTGCGGTAACCGACGATGCCGTGTAACTCGTCCTCGTAAAAACGCTCGATACCGGTCTTACCGATAGAGTCTGTACCGGCGTAGTTTTCCCGATCAATTCGCTCCATCTCTCGCTCATTAATACGGCCTACATAGCCGATGGCATGGGCGTAAAGCTCTGGTTCTGGATAGTAACGGCTGAGGCTGCCGACCACCTCGACTCCGGCTAGTTGATAGCGATTGACCGCTAGCGTTGCAATCTCCTCTTCGTTTAACTGAAAACGCAGCGGCACCTGATCGAAGGCGCGGGTCTGCTTTACTCGGCGATTAAAACGCTCGACCTCCTCATCGGTCAAATCGAGCAGCAACCGCAAACGCTCGACGGTAGCATCGAGATCACTCACTCGCTCGCGGGTAATGGCTAGGTTATAAATGGTGCGGTTTTTAGCTAACAGCTTGCCATGACGGTCGTAGATCAAACCTCGGTTTGGCGGGATCGATTGTACATGGACACGGTTTCGGTCTGACTGGGTAGAATATTTTTGATGCTCGGTGATTTGGAGGCTGTAATAGCGATAGCCGATGATGACACAGGCAACAATGACAAAGAGTACGGCAACAATGATACGGCTGGCGTAGAGACGGCGTTCGCCAATCACGTCTTTTATATGGTCTCTAGAGGACATAGCCGATTTTGATGCGCCTAAACAGAAAGGTTAAGTAAAGATCTGTCAGTTATAATTACAGAAATAAGCCCGAAAGACTATCGCTGTTAGTGGATAAACACTAACCATTCACTGGGGTTGTGATGATCGCTTACATTAGGAGCGATGATAGGGGTGGTTTTGGTTGATCGTCCAACCACGGTAAATTTGCTCGGCCAATAAAACACGCACCAGCGGGTGCGGCATGGTCAGTGCTGACAGCGACCATTTTTGGTCGGCCCGCTGCAAACACTCCGAACTTAAACCGTCGGGACCACCAATCAACAGGCAAACGTCTGGGCTGGTCATTTGCCAGTCGGCCATATAGTCAGCCAACTTTTCAGTGCTCCAGCTTTTGCCCAGTACATCGAGTGCGACAACGCGGCTAGACGCCGGCACCTGTGCCAGCATATTAGTGCTTTCACTGGCAATGGCCCGCTTTACATCCGCGCCCTTACCGCGTTTACCCAAGGGGATTTCAACAAACTCCACCTTGAAGGTTGCCGGCAGACGCTTGAGGTATTCATTGACCCCCTCGTCTACCCACTTTGGCATTTTAGAGCCGACGGCAATGATACGAATGCGCACCGTTTTCTACTCGCCGTCCGGACCTGGACCTGCCCACAAGCGCTCTAGGTCATAGAGCTCACGCGCCTCTTCCTGCATGACGTGTACGACCACGCTGTCGAGGTCAACCAATACCCAGTCACCAACGTTGCCGCCTTCAACACCAAGGGGGGCATAATCACGCTTCTTAAATTCCATGGCGACATTATCGGCCAATGATTTTACATGACGAGCCGAGGTGCCGGTGGCAATAATCAACGTGTCGGTAACGTCGGTCAATTGACTCACATCGAGAGAGACAACGTCTCTGGCCTTCAAATCATCTAAAAACTCTAGCGCTAACTCTTTGATTTCTTCAGTATTCATAGTTTTTACTCATTGCTTCTTCGCTGTCACAGCGATGATTAACCGACTGATGGAAATTCCACCACTGAAAGTTTTGCCGCACTATACCGATAGTTTGCCGCCAGCGATACCGTTTATACAGATCAGCAGCCAAGCATTAACGATATAATCGATGCCGTTCAATATAGCTGGCAACAGGGCCTCCGACCAATGGCGCAACCGAGAAGCCCTGGGCGATGCGCTGGCGAATATCCGAGGAAGAGATATCCCACGGTGGCAATTCGATTATCGCCACCCGCCCCCGATGCGAGTCAGACAACTGCTCGACGCCCGACACCAGACGTGGCTGCAACCACGCCGCCAGAGCTGGCTGTTCGTCATCAAGAGGGCGCTGCCAACCTGGACGGGCGCAAACAATCAAATGATTATGATCTGTTATTTGCTGCCAACAATGCCAACTGGTCAGGTTGACCAGCGAATCCATGCCAACACAAAAGGCCAGCCAAGCATCGTCGCCAGATTGTTGGCGCCACTCGGCAAGGGTATCGACGGTATAGGAGAGCGCGTCACGGCGGAACTCACGTTCATCCACCGACAGCCGCGGGTCATCAGCAACAGCCAGCGCCAACATGGCTAGGCGGTGCTGGTCGGCAACCTCCGGTGCCGCACGATGCGGCGGCCTGGCTGCAGGCAGCAGCGCCAACTCATCGAGCTGCAATCGTTGCTGCAACGCCCTTGCCGTCTCGATATGACCGCGGTGAACCGGGTTGAAGGTGCCGCCCCAAAGCGCTTTTTTCATCGACTTACGCGACATCAGAAGTCACCGACTTACTGCCGGATATGACCATCACCAAAGACCACATACTTCTGCGAGGTCAAGCCCTCCAAACCAACCGGACCGCGGGCATGGATCTTATCCGTCGAAATACCGATCTCGGCACCCAGGCCGTATTCGAAGCCATCGGCAAATCGGGTCGAGGCATTGACCATCACCGAACTGGAGTCCACCTCGCGAATAAAACGGCGGGCGCGGCTGTAGTCTTCGGTAATAATCGACTCGGTGTGTTGCGAGCTGTAATGGTTGATATGAACAATTGCGGCATCCATATCATCGACCACCTTAATCGACAGCACCGGTGCTAAATACTCGGTATGCCAGTCCGCTTCGGTGGCGGCAATCGCCTGCGGTAGAATCGCACAGGTTTTTTCACAGCCTCGCAACTCAACACCCTTTTCGGCATACAGCTCAGCCAGGCGTGGCAATATCGACGCGGCTACTGGCTCGGCAACTAAGAGGGTTTCCATGGTGTTACAAGTGCCGTAGCGATGGGTCTTGGCATTGAGGGCAATCGCCTCGGCCTTGGCGACATCGGCCTTGTCATCGATATAGACATGACAGATACCATCGAGGTGTTTGATCACCGGGACCTTGGCATCGTTACTAATACGCTCGATCAAGCCCTTGCCGCCACGGGGAACAATGACGTCGACAAACTCTGGCATGGTAATCAAGGCGCCAACGGCGGCGCGGTCAGTGGTTTCAACAACCTGTACCGCGGCGCTTGGCAGCCCGACACTGGCCAGCGCTGCGGCGACGCACTGGGCGATGGCTTGGTTGGAGTGAATAGACTCGCTGCCACCACGAAGAATGGCCGCATTGCCCGACTTCAGACACAGGCTTGCCGCCTCGACAGTAACATTGGGGCGCGACTCATAAATGATACCAATAACACCCAGGGGCACTCGCATACGGCCGACTTGAATACCACTGGGCATATATTTCATGTCGGTGATTTCTGCAATCGGGTCAGGCAGGGTTGCCACCTGCTGCAGCCCTTCTAACATGCCATCAAAACGCGCCGGCGTTAATTCAAGTCGGTCTAACAGCGCATCGTCCAGGCCGTTTTCTCGACCCGCCTGTAAATCAACGGCATTGGCCGCCAGAACTTGCTCTTTGGCCGCGTTTAACTGCTCAATACAGGCCTGTAAGGCAGCATTCTTTTGCTCGGTGGTGGCCTTGGCCATGGCCCGTGATGCGGCTCGCGCCTGACGACCAACATCGGTCATGTATTGCTCTACGTTCATCGTGTCGTCCAAACTATTTATAAATAATACTCAATTGCTTAGCCGATAATATCGAATGAAATATTTACTCAATCATCGTCTGCTAATCTGCAAATACAACGCCGCGTATGCTATTTTATAGCGGCGGAATAATAAGGGCGATGATTATAACACGCTATCACTCTGTCGTAAGGGTAACTGCTTATTCACCGCCATCGAACCGCTGTTTTATAGATTAAGGTAGAAAACCCCTGTGGATATCCTAAGCTTTGCCATCATTCTTGGACTCGCCCTCGGCAGCGGCCTGGTCTTTAAACGCTTTGGACTCCCCCCTATGATTGGCTTCTTGGTCAGCGGCTTTATTCTCGGTGAGTTCAACCTCAACACGCCCTGGCTCGAGCCATTGGCCGATGTCGGTATTTTGCTGCTGCTATTTACCATTGGCCTCAAACTCGAGTTACGCGCCCTTGCCATGCCACAGGTATGGGCAGCTACCGGCCTGCATATGATCGCTTCAGTCGGCGCCATGATGCTGATCCTCAAGGGTATTGCCATGACGATCGGCAGCCATTACCTGGGGCAGGACTGGGCCAGCCTTGCCACTATCGCCTTCGCCTTATCGTTCTCCTCCACGGTCTTCGTGGTCAAAGTGCTGGAGGACCGCGGCGAAAGTAACTCACTGCATGGCAAGATCGCCATCGGCATACTGATCATGCAAGACCTGATTGCCGTTGCCTACCTGACGATCAACAGCGGCGTACTGCCCAACATCTGGGCACTGACCATCCCGTTGATTGTCATCGCCAGGCCATTAATCTTAAAAATTATGGCCTACAGCGGCCACGACGAGTTACTGGTACTGCTCGGCTTCGCCTACGCTATCGGCGCCGCCGCACTGTTTAAATTTGCTGGCCTGAAACCCGACTTGGGCGCCCTGTTTATGGGCGTGGTGCTGGCTGGCGATATCAAAACCCGCGAACTGGCCAAGACACTGCCTAAGTTTAAAGAGCTGTTTTTGGTCGGTTTTTTTATGACCATCGGCAGTGCCGGCCTGCCGGATGCCGATGCCTGGATCCTGGCGCTGATTATTACCGCTTTCGTCTTTTTCAAACCGCTGGGCTACATGCTGCTGTTAACCCGTATGCGACTGCGAGCACGCTCTGCTTTATTAAGCTCACTGGCATTGACTAACTACAGCGAATTCGGCCTCATCGTCGCTGTCCTTGGTGCCTCCAGCGGCATTATCGACAGCCAGTGGCCGGCAATTATTGCCCTTACCATCGTGCTAAGTTTCACCATCGCCGCCCAACTCAACAAAGTGGCCCATAAAATCTATGACAAACATGGCGAGAAGCTCCGCCACCTAGAAACCAGCAAACGCATCAACGAACAGAAACCGGTCGACACCGATAATGCTCAGATCCTGGTCGTCGGCATGGGGCGGGTGGGCACCGGCGCCTATGACTACCTCCGCGAACACTATGGCGACGTGGTACTCGGTCTCGATGAAAGCGCCAAGCGCGCACGTGTTCACACCGATGCTGGTCGGCAGGTTTATCAGGGCGACGGCACCGATAGAGACTTTCTGGTTCGCCTAGACCGTCAAAAAGTGAAGCTCATCATGCTGGCGATGACCAACCACGCCGAAAACATCCGCGCCGCAGAGACCATCCGCATGCTGGGTTACCACGGCATTATTGCCGCCACAGCCCACTTTACCGACGAACAGAACGAGCTTACCGAGATGGGAATTACCGCCTTTAACCTCTATGCCGAGGCGGGGACTGGTTTTGCCGAGCACGTACACGCTGAGCTTGGCGAGCTGCCGTTTAAACCCACACCGAGCTATTAATAGGGTATTCTCTACAGCATGCTGATTAATACTCGACAGTGACATTTTCCGGCCTATAATGCTCGGCCAGTTTTTTATTACATTGAGGTTTTACTGTGAGCTTACTCCCCGCCATTGCCGCCATTGTTATCGGCTTTGCTCTACTGGTTTGGAGCGCCGATAAATTTGTCCTTGGCGCCTCTAATACCGCCCGCATCTTTGGCCTACCGCCGTTGATTGTCGGCGTTGTCATCGTCGGTATCGGCACCTCTGCACCCGAGATGCTGGTCTCAGCCATTGCCGCAATGGACGGCAAGACAGGGTTATCAATCGGCAATGCCATTGGTTCAAACATTACCAATATTGGTCTTATCCTCGGTTTTACCGCCCTGTTCTACCCACTGATTGTTAACTCTCGCCTGATCAAGCGTGAGATCCCGGTGCTATTGATTATTATGGCACTCAGTTGGTGGTTCCTATCCGACGGTCACCTCGCGTTCTTCGAGGGAGCGTTCTTGCTCAGCGGTATGGTATTGATGATTGCCTATGCAACTTGGGAGGCCACCAGCAACAAGGATGACGCCTACAGCCAGGAGTTATTAGACGAGATCCCTGAAGAAATCAGCAAGAATGCCGCGCTGATGTGGCTGTTAGTCGGTATTGTTATATTGATTGCCTCGTCGAAGGTATTGGTCTGGGGCGCCGTCGAAGTCGCTGTCCACTTCGGTCTCAGCGAGCTGATTATCGGCCTGACCATTATCGCCATCGGCACCAGCCTGCCTGAGCTTGCTGCCACCTTTGCCGCCGCCCGCAAGCAGGAATTCGACCTCGCCGTGGGTAATGTGATTGGCTCTAACACCTTTAACCTGCTCGGCGTCATGGCCTTGCCCGGACTGATTCACCCCTCCAGCTTCGACACATTGGCACTGACCCGCGACTACCCGGTCATGATAGTGCTCACCGTGGCGTTATTGGTCTTTGCTATCGGCTTCAAACGCGGCAAGCCCGGCGGTATTAACCGCTTCGAGGGTTTTCTGTTACTCGCCGCCTATACCGCCTATATGGTCTATCTCGGCATCAGCAGCTAATGCTGTTTGCCGGCCATAAAAAACCGGTGCTTACCGGTTTTTTTATGGCTGTTATTCACTAACGCAATAGCTCGTGGTCCTTGGGCAGGGTGCGAGAAATCCACAGCGCCAGTTTATGACGCATATTGGGCTCACTGGCCTGACCCTTGGCCAGGGGTTGAATCAACTTATCATGCACCAGTAATTTATAGATGTATTCGGTTTTCACCTTGGCCGAATCCGTCGCCTCAAAAACCGCCACTCCGCGTTGTTTCGCGTAGGCCTCACCGACTCTCAATGCCTCTTTCAGTAACGCCACTTCATTTTCTATTTTCGCCATAATAACCATCCTTATTACCGTTACAGCTAGTATAGGGAAGCCCCATCAAATAACGATAGATGCCGTTAAAAAAATTGCGCCAGATTAAGGAGCGCGACTATTAAAGGTATAAAATAAGCTCAGAAAACATATTTTATACGTCAGAAAAACAGCGAGTTACTTATGTTTAACGTGATGAAAAATGGCAGCAACCGGCTCGATTTAGAACTCCGCGGAAAAATTGACAGTGACGGTATGCGCCTTGCCCTTGAGCAGATGTTCAGCGCCGCCGAATCGATAGAATCGGGTCGTATGCTCTATCGCATCCACGACTTCGACCTACCCACGCTTGGTGCCATCGGCGTCGAGCTCTCTCGGCTGCCTGAGCTGCTCAGAATGGTTAAAAAATTCGACCGCTGCGCCGTACTCTGTGACAAACAGTGGGTACAAAAAATTGGCGAGTTCGAGGGTAGGCTGATTCCCGGCCTCGACATCAAATCGTTCAACAGCGATGAAACAGACGCCGCCGAGGCATGGCTGGCCGAGTAAGCCCCTATGGCGGCAAAGCCTGCCGCCATTATCTCATAACCTTGCGTTGCTTCACTATGATTTACTCGATCAGAGCGAAATCATATACCACAATGCTGGCTAATAACGGTTGAATCTGACCGGCAACAATTGCCACATGCTGCTCATTTATCAGGTAGCTATTCATCTGCTGCTCAGAGCTAAACTCCATGCTGATGGCGACATCGAAGCTGTCGTCGACTATGGTACGGTCACTGCTGACCACCATACCTGTGGTCAAACTCTCCACCCCCTCTATCGCCGCCAACTGTTTTGCCGCGGCCATAATCTGCTGACGATGCTCGACATTACCCGGCTGTTTTAACCACAGATACACCGTGTGATTGATTGCCTGCTCGGCCTGTGCCACCAATGAGTAAGCCATCGATAGCAACAGCCCCAATGTGAATAATGCTTGCTTGATTAATCTCATCTGATATCCCGATGTAGAGTTTAAATGGCAAAAGCTTACCATTAAAAAACCCTGCCGTTTAGCCGGCACAGCCGACAGCCTCCTCGCCCCATCTCAGCCAACGTCATAGACCTCTTACACCGAGGCGATAGACAGCAACTGGCCGTGGAGAAATGCATTAAAAACAGCACAAAAAACAATAACCCACTGATATAAAAGCTAAAAAAAAGTGAAATATATCACAAAAAATAGTACTACTAAGTTTGAGATTTAATCATTAGCCTGGCCTGTACAGCCGCACTAAAATGCCAGCCAAGTGAAGGAGAGTTGTATTAAGACGCTTCCGGTAAATGATTAAACAACAGGGGTAGATAAGATGCCTGACAATAAATTTTGCATTAGAAAACAAACCGCTCTGTATGCGGCGCTGTTCACCCAGGTCGTCGCCCTGATCAGCATAGCCATCATCTGCTTTGATTAGAGGAACGTCATCGGAGCGAGGAAAATAGCATGTTAAAATACGGCCTGTTGCGGCTGTCGTTCAGCTTACCGCTCTGAGTTTTGGTTTTGCGTGCCGACCTCACTCTCGCTTACGACACAGTATTTAGCGGCTAACCCTGCCACGGACTACGTGTCGAGTACAACCGTCGATTTGTCGATTACAGTAACGCATACCGCAACCGAAATGATACCGCGGCGCTGCTGATATACTATCAATACAACATGGACTAGGGTTATTATCATCGGAGCCAAACAATGGTCAAGCGCAGCTGGCAAAAGACGCACGCTAGACGAATAATCATCCTCACAAAAGGTTCTTATGGGCACCTCTAACAACAACGTTAAAGCGAATAAAAAACTATTATTGCTGGTACTTTGTTTGGCTCAGTTCTCGCTCTCCGCCGACATTGCCAACCTATCGATTTCGACCAGCGCCCTGGTATCGGCCTTCAATACTGATATCAACCAACTGCAAATCGCCGGCACCATTTACCCCTTGGTTGGCGGTGCCTTTATGTTAATTGCCGGCATGCTCGGACTTTTCATCGGTTGGCGGCGTCTGCTCATCATCGGCTGCGGCTTTGGTGTCGCCTCCGTCGCCCTCACGCTATCCGCTAACAATATTAATGTGATCAGTTATGGTGCCCGCAGCCTGGCCGGCCTGGCCGGCGCATGTATTTTACCAGCAGCTCTGGCTCTTGTTGTTGCCCACTACCCGGGGCCGAAGCGGGCAATAGGCTTTGGCGCCATGGCTGCCTCGACCGGTATCGCCGCCGCGCTGATCCCGGCCATCAGTGGCTACCTGGCCGACAACTTTTCCTGGTACTGGAGTTTCTCTCTGATCGGCACGCTCTATACCGCCACGCTGATCTGCGCTATTTTTTTTATCGCGCCACTGCATTCACCGACTCCCAAGCGCTTCGACTACCTTGGGTCGTTACTCGGCGCCACCGGTATTATTCTCACCCTATTCGGTCTATTGAAGGCACCGCGCTGGGGCTTTATTTTCAACAAATATGCCAGCGAACCCTCGCTGCTACCAAGTTTTTTACAGACGACCAGTCCGGCGCTGTTATCGATTATTGCCGGCATCATAGTACTCTATGGTTTTATTCGCTGGGAGCGCCGCTTCGAAGCTGTTAATGGCTCGGCACTGTTTCCCACCCGCTGGCTAAGCAATTCGGCGCTGCTGCGCGGTCTCGGCATCTTGACCATTCTCTATATGCTCCTAGGCGGCTTTAGCTTCACCCTGATTGCCTACTTACAAATTGGCGTCGAACTATCGGCCAGCCACTCGGGAGTGATCATTCTGCTGTTTGCCATCAGCATGATTACTTTCTCCATATTAACCCCCATGTTACCGGGAGAGCTCAGCCCCAAACAGCTCTCCATCATCGCCTTTACCATTCTCTTCTTCGCCTCTGTGTCACTCTGGTTGTCGAGTTCGCCACACCATGTCAACGCCCTTATCTACCCGGCTATGTTTGCCGTCGGCATCGGTATCGGCATGCTGGCTTCCCAAGCACCAATTATTATCACCCAGGCTGCCGGTGAGCAAGATGCAGCTCAGTCCGGTGGTATTCAGGCCACTGTTCGAAATATTGGTACTGCACTCGGTATTAGTATCATGGCCGGCGGCGGTCAGCTCACCCTGGAGAGCTACGCCAAACAACAGATTGCCGATCACCCTGAGATTCACCGGTCGTTTAAGGCCATTGTGCAGGAGACCGTCAGCCTGCCGTATATTGATACCCATTCACTGACGCAGTACCTTGAGACAACAGAGCTGGATGACACGCAGCGTGAGACTGTTCTCGATATCAATGCCGAGGCGCGTTGGCAGAGCTTTAGCACCTCAATTCGTGTGATGGGAGTCATCACCTTTCTCGGCCTGTTAATCGCCTTCCGATTAACCGGGCCGCCGCTTTCGCTGCCTCACAACACGGAGCGATAAATTATGCGCTGCTAATGACTCAGTTCATAGAGGTGCTGCTCCAGCAAGGATGCAGCCTCTGTCGGTGTGGTCATGTGCAAATATTGGTAGCGCTGCATAGGCTCGATGGGCAACATCTGCGCCAGTTGTAAATACAGCTGCGCATCGGACTGCGGCGCGGGGTAATTTAATAACTGATGACTCTTATGCCGGCTCAGCGTTTCTCTCAGCGGCATAAAACTTTCGGCAATCTCAACCTCACCATCGATGTCGCTCATCCGTGGATACTCTTTGACCTCAGCGCTGAGGGCAAAGGTCTTATCCATCGACAGATCGCCGACCCGACAAACACCGGTGCCCTCGATGACAATCAGTAGCTTGTCATGTTCAAGTGGCTGCCAATCAACGATATAACAAAGACAGCCCATAGCCTCAACCGCCGGAGCAAAGGGGTAAGCACGATTGGCCACCTCATCGCCACGCTGCAATTTGACGCTGACAAAGGGTTTGTTTTCCTTTAGACAACGACTAACTAACTGTAGATAGCGCGGCTCGAAAATCGACAACATCATCCGCCCGTTAGGCAGCAAAACCTCATTCAATGGAAAAATATCCAGACTCATCCTTCCTCCACCACATTCGCTAACGTCGACAGCTCTAAAGAAGCAATGATAGTCATCGCCTGTTGCTGTGTCTGCCCACAAACCTCTGCATCGGCAGTAAATACAGCGCAGACTAATGGCCGCGTTGGCAGGCCAAATAATAAACAAAGATTATCATCGTCAAGATTGACACAGCGCTGACCGGCCAACTTACCGTTTGGCATACCGGGCAGAGCCGAGGTAATGCTTGGGGCGATACAGCAGGCGCCGCAACCAAGGCGGCAATCCATTACGCCGTCGCCGTGGTTGTATTATAGCCGGCTGTTTCTGGGCCGAAGGGCTTGAGCCATATCAGCAACCTTGGCAGTAATAACAAGGCACCCACTAATGCCGCCAACATAGCAAAGCTGGTCAATAAGCCAAAATAAATACTGGGAGTAAAATTCGACAGTACCAAGACAGAAAAACCAATAACGATAATCGCCGAGGTATAAAACACCGCTCGACCAATACTCTGATGACTGCGGTACATGGCCTGACGATAATTACCCACCTCAGCAAACTCTCGACCGAAGCGGTGAATATAGTGAATATTGTCATCGACACCAATGCCGATACCAATGGCGGCAATCGTAATTGTCATCATATCCAGCGGTATGCCTACCCAACCCATACTGCCCAACACAAGTACCGCCACTAAAATATTAGGGGTGACGCCGATTAGAGCTAATTTAACAGAGCGAAATAGCAACAGAAACATCGCCGTAATAGCGACAAAAACCACCGCCAAGGTCAAAATCTGTGACCGGTACAGACTTTGCAGCATATTGTTATACAGCACTAACATACCTGTTAAGTGGACTTGCTCAGGCTGCAGTTCAAATTGGTTTACAATATCGCTATGAATCTTCTTCAGCAGCTCATCACGCTGCAGTGTTTCACTGGTTTCCTTTACCCGCAGAGAAATTCTCGCCTGATGATATTGCTCCGATAAGTAAGGCGCTATCAACACATTTTGAACGCTATCGGGCAGCTTGTCCTTGGCCAAACTGAGCTGTATATCGTCGACATTATCGCCTAGCACATCCTCTACCACTTGATAGACTGTCGCCAGCGACATTACCTTGCCAGTCTCTGGCAGCCCCTCTAAGTAGCTGTGAACCTGCTGCACCTTTTTCAGGCCTGCGACAGTAAACCAAATATTATTTCTCGCTCCGTCATCCGCGTCACTGGCGAAATCATCGCTGAACTCATCATCGCCAAACATCTCTGCGAATTCATCATCAAACTCTTCGCTGTCAGCAGTATTATCAACGGCTGCCATGGGCTTATCCACCACTGTTTCCGTTGCCAGTCCAGCAATAACCAGCTGTTCATGGCTGGCATCGATCAACACTTCCAGTGGGATTGTGCCTCCGAGTTCCTGATCGATGGTCATCATGCCCTGGTAGATTTCAGTGTCTTTATGGAAGTAATCAATAAAACGGTTTTCTACCTTGAGCTGACTCACACCGATTAAACTGAAGAAGAAGATAGCCAGGGTAAATACTGTAATTCGAGCACTATGATTATCCGCCATGCGTGCAAATTTAAGCGGCACAACACCCTCATCGAAGCTGCTGGTTGTCGGTTTGTGCTTGCCACCCAACATCAACAATACCGGCAACAAAATAAACGATAAAATTAGTGCCAGCCCTACACCAATACACATCATCCAACCAAAATCGATGACTGGTCTGATGCCGCTTGCCACTAAAGAGGCAAAGGCAACCAGCGTTGTCAGCGTGGTATAAAGGCAGGGCTTGAACATAAAGCCAACGGTTTGCAACACCAGTAAACGCTGTTCCCAATCGGGGTTGAGGTTTAACATCTCGCGATAGCGTACGATTAAATGAATTAATATTGCCAGGTTGACGATCAACAGAATGGCCACCAAGTTTGAAGAAATAACCGTTAAGCGCCAATCAAGCCAGCCTAACAAGCCCAACAATGACGCGGCATTCACACTACAAACTAACAACGGTATGACAACCCATTGCACGCTGCGAAAAATCAACCACAATACGATGACAATAAACAAGACAATAGCGCTGCCAAACACCGCTAAATCGGCCTTTACAAAGCTCACCATATCGACAGCAATCATCGGCACGCCACCTAAAAAGATTGTCGCATCACCGCGATAATCCGTCAGAATATGGCGCACTGTTGCCACTAAGTACTGCTGTCTGTCGGCAATGACCAACAAATAATCATCAAATTGCTGCTCTATGTCATCCAGCTCTGCTAACTGCACGCTGCTGGCCGTTTCTGCCCGCCTTAAAACACGTAATGCCTCGCGCTGAGACAACAGCTGATAATAGCGCTCATCCCGCGACAAATTAATCTGTAACACCGTAACGGTATTATCGCTGTTGGTTAACAATTGGCGATAAACAGGGCTGTGTAAAAATTCCTCGGCGGCAAGATCGAGATCAACGCCCGGACTTTGAATGGTTTTTAAACCCTCCGATAAATCGGATAAATCGATCGGCGGGCTGTATAGCAGTGGCACATCTAAAATACTGTTGATCGAGGCGACCCCCTCAACCTTCAGCAATTGATCACGCAGGCTGGCGAGGCTTTGACGCGTATGCAAAGAAAACAGCGGCCGATGTGGTCGGTAGGTGGCCAATAAGAAATCTTCTGATTGGTAGCGCTTACTGATTTCGCGGGAGTACTCTAAATCCTTGTCACCCTCCAGCACCAAGCTTTCCGCGGAGGCATCAAACTCGGAATAACGTATACCCGAGATGAGTATGCCCAGCAAAACGCTTAAAACGATAACGGTTAGCCGCGTGTGGGAAAGAAAAATACGATCGTAAAGATTTAAAAACTGCGGGCCCATAATATTCCTTGATTATCGACCAATGTATCAGCTGACGGGGCGGCAAAAGTAGCTTGCTAGACCCTTTAAAGTACAGCGGCGGCGAATTATTGTTTTATAGTGCACCTATAATAATACGTTGCGCTACTCGACACCATCCCATATTGGCAGCAGTTTTTGCTCAATCGATAATTGATCGAGAATTCTAGCGACAATAAAATCGATCATATCCTCCACGCTTTGCGGACGCTGATACAAGCCTGGGGACGCGGGGATAATAACCGCACCCATCTCTGTCAGCTTCAACATGTTCTCCAGATGTATGCGCGAATAGGGTGCCTCACGCGGCACCATGATTAGCTGACGCCGCTCTTTCAGCGCCACATCCGCCGCCCGTTCGATGAGGTTATTACTGGCACCGCAACTAATCGCCGACAAGGTACCACCGCTACAGGGCACGATGACCATCGCATCCAGTGGGCTTGAACCCGATGCCACCGGTGCCAGCCACTGCTGCTTGCCATAGATACGTAACTGGCTGCCATCAACCTTATACAGCTTGGTTAAATATTCGGCCAACTGTTGATGGTCACGAGGCCAACGGAAGTCGGTCTCTATCTCCATCACCTCAAAGGCCGCATCCGAAATCATCAACTGCACATGGGCGCCGGCGCTGAGCAGGCACTGCAACAATCTGACACCATATTGCACGCCGGAGGCGCCGGTAATGGCTAAGGCGATATTTTTCATGCTGAGACTCTTTGTTCTAGGGCTGAAATCAAGCGCTGGTGAATACCTTCAAAACCACCGTTACTCATAATCACCACCTGCTCGCCGTTCGCTAAACGCGGCAGCAAGGCGTCGATTAATAACTGTGTTTGATTATAGACGCTGTGCTTTGGCTTATCCCCTGCGCCAATCAGCGCCGAGAGATCCCAGCCCTGGCCGTCGGGCTGATACCAGGCAACGGTGTCGGCAAGGTCGGCACTGGCAATCAGTTTCGACTGGTGGACACCGAGCTTCATGGTATTTGAACGCGGTTCAATAATCGCCGTAATCGGGCTGTTAGGATGCTGTTTACGCAACCCCTGAAGCGTCGTCTCTATCGCCGTCGGGTGGTGGGCAAAATCATCGAAAATGGTCACCCCGTCGACCTCGGCCAACTTTTCCATCCGACGCTTTACGCCGGCAAAGCTCGATAACGCCTCGACACCAATGGCCGGGGTAACTCCCACATGACGGGCTGCGGCCAGTGTCGCCAGCGCATTATTAACACTGTGTCTGCCGGTCATTTGCCAGTCGACCACACCCACCGCCTGCCCCTCAAAATAGACCTCGAAACGACTGCCGTCATCGCACAACAATTTAGCCTGCCAATCACCCTGCTCGCCAAATGACTGCACCGGCGTCCAGCAGCCCTGTGTAATCACCTCATCCACTAACGGTGTTTCACTGGGGCTGATAATCAAGCCATTGCCTGGCACTGTTCTGACCAGGTGGTGAAACTGACGCTGAATAGCGGCAATATCATCGAATATATCGGCGTGATCGAATTCCAGATTATTAATAATCAGCGTCCGGGGTTGGTAGTGGACAAATTTTGACCGTTTATCGAAGAAGGCACTGTCGTATTCGTCGGCCTCAATGACAAAAAACGGGGTATCGCCGAGACGGGCCGAGCAGGGGAAGTCTTTGGGCACACCACCAATCAGAAAGCCCGGCGCCATTTTCGCCGACTCCAACACCCAGGTCAGCATCGCCGAGGTGGTAGTCTTGCCGTGGGTGCCACTGACCGCCAGCACCCACTTGTCACGCAATACATTTTCTAATAACCAGCGCGGCCCCGAGGTATAATTTAGGCCGTTATCTAACACATACTCAACGCAGGGGTTGCCACGGCTCATGGCATTGCCCACCACCACCACATCGGGGCGGGGTTCTAGCTGGGAAGGATCATAGCCCTGGATCAAGCTAATACCCTGTTCTTCTAACTGGGTACTCATCGGGGGATAGACGTTAGCATCGCTGCCGGTAACGGTATGGCCAAGCTGCTTGGCCAACACCGCCAAGGAGCCCATAAAGGTGCCACAAATGCCTAGAATATGAACATGCATAATAGAAGTATAATCCGCTGAAATCAGCTCAACAGTGTAACGGATGATTAGCAGAAACTAAACGCCGGCAGCAGCAGGCTGTGAGCAACTACGAATTAACCTTAGCGACAGAGCTTTTTCTCAGGGTGGGCGCTCCTTTAGTGCCTACACTTACCGCAGCCTCAAACAAAAGGCATCATCTAAGCTGTCTATGCCTCCTCGCACCCCTTTCTCGATAAATCCACCACCTGAAGCTTCTTCAAGTTTACTGCTTCTAATGAGGTATAACTCTGCAACGACACCACCGGAAAAAGCGAGCCGCCTTAGCACCTGTCCACTTCTTCGATTCTTCTCTTATATCTTGGCTATTAGTCTCTAGATTTTTGGCAACAATAATTTCATCGTTATCGACTTGTTCAGCTTTTGACGCGCGAGCATTATTAGGATTAGAAGGGCCAGCATACATAATCAACTATGTCAGCCTTACCAATAGCTGTCTGCTGACCACTGTCGGTGCCTAACTGCTTGGCTTGCTTCTTCTTGAGCAGCTTGACGAAATCATCGAAGCAACGGCCCAGGTCTTTCAGGGCATCGACGTTTTTCAATTTGCTGCCAGCGGTGGCGGCCACGCCGGCTCCGGCGGTGAGGAAGATTAATATCGCGGTCAAGACGATCTCGAGCAGGTCGCCAATCATGCCGGTGTATTCGGTGCTGGGCGCTGACGTAACGCTGGGCAAAGGCCGTGATCAGCTCGGATAGCTACTCATCCGCTAACACTAACTTAGTGATCTCAAACGCCTGCACGATGGCTTCGGAGTCAATCTTGTAGGGGGCAAAACCCAACACCTCGACGATTTCTTTATATTCGACCTGCATCATACGACCTTGAAAATCACCAAAGTTAAAATCCGGGCCGCGATAGCTTTGCATTGCGGCGCTGGCGCCCCGCATCACCCGTTTCTGCATGTCGACGACATCGTGAACATCGCCTACCCAGGCTCAAAACGGGCACCGGCATCGATAAAGCCCTCGGCCATGCCCTCTGCTTGTTTTGGGTGGAATTTTTACTATTCTGTGAGTTACCTAGTTTAGGGGGAATGATATTGCTGACGCTGACAGGGGCGAGACGCTGGAAGGATATATGGAAGCAATCTTTCTACCACACATCTTACCTTGTAATACGAAGGCGAAATAGATGGTTCCTCATATTATTTTATTTTTTCATAACATCAAGGCAGTAGATAAAAACAATCAAAGACCTTACTCTGTATTTTTTTATTGTAATCTTCTTAATAAAGCTAAATATTTTTTTCTTTCCTCGAAGCCAAAAATTCTTTTGCGGCATCACTTAAGCCACCGGATATCTCTACTCTAAAATCATGATATGAATTTCTAATATTTTCTGGCCAACTCATACCACTATTATTCCACTGGTACCCTCCAGGGACATCACCTATATCCATAGGTATATCTATAAGCTCATTTTTAGCGCGATCAATAAGCTTTACAATACTACTTTTCACTGCAAGTATATCATCCTTGCTGCCCGAGTATTGCACCAAAGATAATTCAAGTGATATCGCCTTTTTTTTTAATAATTCTTTATTCATCTCAACCTCCAACACTACCTACCCTTTCAAAAGTTCCAAACGAATCTTTACTTGGTAGTAACACCTGATTTGATCCTGCATTGGTTTTAAATCTTCCACCAAGCTCTTCAGTTGGTGCAATTTTGGATAAAAATCCAGTTGCTCCCTCTTTTGGTGGGAGTTCATACACATCATACTCAAAGGCATCACTTTTCATAGGCAACCCAAATGAGTCCCACATTCCTTTATCGGAATTTTGTGCTTTTAACAATTCTTCTCTAGTTGTCAAAAAAGGACTATTTTGAGAACCGCTAATATTATTACCTTTAGGAATTATTTTTACAAGAGACTCATCCACGGATATTTTTTCCGGCAGACTAGCCCCTGACTTCACATGATCCGTAGCCCATGAGAGCACCTGCTCATCAGGAATATCATCCTGAATAGATGCACGTAAAATTTCGAAATACTCTTGCCCATCTGGATGATTAATCAACCAGTTTTCTGCATCCTGATTACTAACGCCATTAGTTTTAAAGGTTGATACATCATTAACTAGCTCAAGCTCCTCTGGAGTTAACTCATCCACCATTTCTTTAGGGGTTTTATCATTGGATACGCCATTATTTTCTGATAATGACTTGTCTGGAGCTACAACCTCATCACTTCCAATTTGGTCAGTTCTTACTGTCTTCGCATCATTAGGATTAGAGGGACTAACATCCACATCTTCCTGCTCTACTATATCAGCCTTACCAATAGCTGTCTGCTGACCACTGTCGGTGTCTAACTGCTTGGCTTGCTTCTTCTTTATCAGCTTAACGAAATCATCGAAACAGCGGCCCAGGTCTTTCAGGGCATCGACGTTTTTCAGTTTGCTGCCAGCGGTGGCGGCCACGCCGGCTCCGGCGGTGAGGAAGATCAAGACGGCGGTAAGTACTATCTCAAAGATGACGTTGCCGATGATGCCGGTATATTCGGTGCTGTGCTGGGCGGCGACATAGCGGTAGGCGAAGGCTTCTGCCAAGGCCACCATTTGCTCATCCTGCAACACTAGCTTTGTTGTTTCGAATGCCTGCACGATGGCTTCGGGGTCAATCTTGTAGGGGTCAAAACCCAACACCTCGACGATTTCTTTATATTCGGCCTGTATCATACGACCTTGAAAATCACCGAAGCTGAAATCCGGACCGCGATAGCTTTGCATTGCGGCGCTGGCGCCCCGCATCATCCGTTTCTGCATGTCGACGACATCGTGAACATCGCCTACCCAGGTTAAAAACGCGGCGCCGGTCTCGACAAAGCCCTCAGCCATACCCTCCGCGTGCATGCCTGCCTTGCCCAACACCGATTTTTCATCATACGCCTTGGCGATGACCCGGGTTTCCCGGTCTTGTTCGGCGATGATTTTTTGCAGCGTTGCCTGGGTTTTCTTTAACAGCGACTGCCTAGCCGCATCGGTGGCGTCGAGCTCGACGGTCACAGCCTGAACGGGGAGTTGATGGACGATGACGCGCAATCTGCCGACGCACAAGTCATCGGCAATGGCATTGATCCGCTGACCACTGTGCAGCGCTGATAAGGCAATGGGTAGACGTTGACTACTGCCGAGCTGCAATAGGAATTGCCGGGCTTCGCAGCGGTTGCGAAAGATTCGTCGGCTGGCGAGGGGCGAGGCTGCAAAGCCATCTGTTGCTGTCCTAATCTCATAACACTGCTGTTGAACAGCATCATTGCGGCTGACGATTGCTTTAAATTCCCTGTCCATAGGCTAACACTCAACTTATCTCAGCCTGGTGCGGCTCTCGACATATTTTGATATGTGCCGATTCTGACAGCCCGCAAGGGTTTTTACTACCTTAAAGTTGATGGATTATTGTTATTTTTCAATCATTTAAAAATGACCGACGACATATATAAGACTGCTGAAACAGACTTATATATGCCGGCAAACTATTTCTGCGTGACCAACCACAACGAATGTAGAACAGCGGGTAGATAAAAGAAAAAACACAGAACGACATTAATCAGCAAGTCCTTGCCGACACCTTTCTGCAGAAACACAGCCAGCGGTGCTAGCACGATCGAAAGTATAATCAGAACAATTTTATTATCCATATAGCGCATCCTTTTAGTGACAGTATTGACCGCTAAAAAGTATGGCACAAGCTGCCAATATTTCCGCTAAGATACTCATAATGCTTCAAAAAATGAGTAATGACGATGATATGCCAACCGCAGCAACTGTTTACCAGCGAACAGACGCGCCAACTCGACCGCCTGGCCATAGCCGCAGGCACAGCTGGCTACACCTTGATGAAGCGCGCCGGACAATCAGCCTTCGACCTGCTGCGCCACCGCTGGCCCGACGCCACCACACTGCACATACTCTGCGGCTGCGGTAATAATGGCGGCGACGGTTTTGCCATCGCCAGCATTGCCATACAGGCCGGCCTCACTCCAGTCGTGTATGTCGTCGGCGACAGCGCTAAGATTGCTAACGAAGCCGCCCTCGCCTTTAAGGCCATGCAGCAACAAGGCATAGGCTATCAACCCCTTACCGATGACAGCCGATTTGATCACGGTGTTATTGTCGACGCCTTATTAGGCACCGGTTTGAGCGGAACGGTGCGCCCCGCGTTCGCCGCAGCCATTGCCCTGATTAACCGATCCGAGCTACCGGTCTTAGCCATCGATGTCCCCTCAGGGCTGTGCGGCGACAGCGGCCAGCCCCTCGGCGCTGCGGTCACCGCCGATGTCACCCTTTCATTCATTGGCGCCAAGCGTGGTTTGTATCAAGCGGGCAGCCAACAGTGGACGGGGCAGCGGCTATTCGATGACTTATCGATACCGACAACATTGTATCCACAGGCGGGGGAGGCTATCGAGCTGCTCGACCTCGAACAGCTGAAAAAAGCTCTGCCCAAACGCGCTGCCGACAGCAATAAAGGGAGTCACGGCCATGTGTTAGTCGTTGGCGGCAACCACGGCTATGGCGGCGCCGCCTTGATGGCCGCAGAAGCCGCGCTGCGAGCCGGCGCTGGGCTGGTCTCTGTGGCCACTCAAGCAGAGCATATCGCCCCCTATATCAGTCGACGACCAGAGTTAATGGTCTCAGCCTGTGACGATACCAAGAAGCTCTCCCGCTTACTCGCAGCGGCGACAGCCGTGGCCATTGGACCTGGTCTGGGACAGGATGACTGGTCAAAAGCCTGTCTTCGAACAGTCTTAGCCAGTGACAAAACATTACTGCTTGATGCCGACGCCTTGAACATCATTGCCGCCGACCCACGCTTACTCGATCACCACACCGGCCAACGTATAATCACCCCCCACCCTGGCGAAGCCGGTCGACTACTCAACCTCACCACCGCCGAAGTACAGGCTGACCGCGACCACAGAGCTCGGCAACTCAGCCGGCGCTATGGCGCAGTCACCGTGTTAAAAGGGGCTTCAAGCCTGGTTGCCCATGACCGGCAAATCAGTCTCTGCCCCGATGGCAACCCCTATATGGCCTCCGGCGGCATGGGCGATGTATTAAGCGGCATTATTGTGTCGCTGGTGGCTCAGGGTCTCGATAGCCACCAAGCCACCAAACTTGGCGTCAGCCTGCATGCCTGCGCCGCCGATTATTATGTCCAACAACAGGGTGGCCACGGCATGGTCGCCACCGACGTGATTACCGCTGTCACCGCCTTACTCAACAGGCACAAGTGAGGCTGACTGCCAGCGACAGATCACCGCGGCAACGGCAGCCTTGTGGTCTGTTTCATCGTCTCCATCACAAAGCTGGAGCTAACATCTTGTAAGTCGGCCTTGATCAATTGCTGATAGAGCCGATCGTATCCCGGCATATCGACGACCACCGCCTTGATCAGATAATCCAAGTCGCCACTCATGCGGTAGACTTCCAACACACCCTCTATGCTTTCAATAACCTGCCTGAACGTTTTCGGCCAGTCGTCATTGTGATGGCGTGTGCGCACGGAGATATAAACCGTCAATGCCAGATTGACCTTGTCCTGATTCAACAGTGCCACCCGCTCGCGAATCACCCCATCGGCCTCGAGTTTTTGCACCCGTCGCCAACAGGCCGACTTCGAAATCCCCACCCGTTCCGCCAATTCAGCCACCGCCAGCGTCGCGTCTTTTTGTAGCAGCGTCAGTATGCCCCAGTCGTGCTTATCCATTGCGCCATCCATCTTGAAAACAGTTAAAGGAATTATATTCCGAATTATAAACCAATAACGGCAAAATATTCCTATATTTTATTTATGCGCGCAAAACAAGGGATAATTTTTCAGGCTTGATGATTTAAAATATCAACCTATTCAGCGAACAGAAGACCAACTATGAACCACGACCTTATCAGCACCATTCGCCAAGCCGTGATCGGCGACAAGCACCCCATTACCACCAGCTTTGGCCGCAAGCCTTTGGTCTATGCCGATTACACCGCCTCTGGTCGTGCCCTCAGTTTTATTGAGGACTACATTCGTCAGCAGGTCATGCCCTATTACGCCAATACTCACACCGAGACCTCTTATACCGGTGCCCAGTCAACAAGACTGCGCGAGCAGGCGCGGGAGATTATTCGCGCGGCGGTTAACGGCAACGACGATGACAAGGTCATTTTCTGTGGCCCCGGTGCCACCGCAGCGATTAACAAGCTGATCGACATTCTTAATATTCGCCTGCCGGCCGACCTCAGCCAGCGCTATCAGCTAATGGACAACATTGCCGCCGATGACCGCCCTGTCGTCTTTATCGGCCCCTACGAGCACCATAGCAATGAGTTACCCTGGCGCGAGTCGATTGCCGATGTGGTGGCCATCCCTCTCGATAACAACGGTCAAATCGACACCGCTACACTGCAGCAAAAGTTGGTTGAATATGCCGATCGCAAGGTGAAAATCGGCAGTTTCTCCGCCGCCTCCAATGTCACCGGCATCAAATCCGATGTCGACGCCATCGCCACCCTGCTGCATCGACATCAGGCCATATCCCTGTGGGATTATGCCGCCGCCGCCCCCTATGTCGGTATCGACATGAACCCAGATAAACACAGCTACAAGGATGCTGTGTTTATCTCGCCGCACAAATTCATCGGCGGCCCCGGCACGCCCGGCGTGCTGGTGGTCAAAAAACAACTGCTTAACAACAGTGTGCCGGCCCTACCCGGTGGCGGCACCGTGACTTATGTCACTCCGGAAGATCATCGCTACAGCGATAATTTCGAGCGCCGCGAAGAAGGCGGCACACCGGCCATCATCGAATCCATCCGCGCCGGCCTGGCCTTTAAGTTGCAACAGGATGTCGGCACCGACACCATCGAGGCGCTCGAAACTGATTTTATCCAGCGCGCCTTCAAGCAATGGCAGCAGCACGACAACATTGACATTCTCGGTGGCACTACCGCGGAACGACTATCGATTGTATCGCTGCAGATCAAGCACCGCGATGAAGACCTGCACTACGGCTTTGTCGTTGCCCTGCTCAACGACCTGTTCGGCATCCAAGCCCGTGGCGGCTGCTCCTGCGCCGGCCCCTATGGCCACAGCCTGCTCAATATGCCGATGTCCGTCAGCAAGGCGCTGGAGGCAGAACTGGTCAACGGCCATATGGTGTTGCGCCCAGGCTGGGTAAGACTCAATTTTAACTATTTTATCGACGAGGCAACTTTTCAGTATTTAGTGCAGGCCGTCGAGCTGATTGCCCAACACGGCTGGCGCTTACTGCCGTACTATAATTTTGATCAGGCCAGTGGTACTTGGCTCTATCAAAACAAGACCATGACAATGGCCAGCTGTCTGCAGCAACTCGATTTCAGCCAGCGGCACACCGATGACGAGTTGAGCAATGAGACCTTCTGTTTGCAGCAATGTCTCGATACCGCCAAACAGCTGCTGACCACGCCACAGCCAGGGGCACAGCAATACCGCCTTGAGCTGCCGGCCAGTGCAGAAGCCTTGCGCTGGTTTGCCCTGCCACAGCAGGTGGCAGCAGCATTTAACAGCAACGAACTGGCCAGCTAACGATATAGGTTACCCGCATGATTTTCAGACAATTATTTGACCGAGAAAGCTCCACCTACAGCTACTTACTCGCCGACAAAAACAGTGCCAAGGCGCTGTTGATCGACCCGGTTAAGGAGCATTTGGAGTATTACCTACAGCTGCTTGATGAGCTTGGGCTGATGCTGCAATACGCTATTGATACCCATGTTCACGCCGACCACGTAACCGCCCTAGGGGCGCTGAGGGATCGTACCGGCTGCCAGACCATAGTCGGCACTCACAGCACCATGCACTGTGCCGACCGTCATATCGACGATGGTGAATTCATCAACTGCGGCAACTTAGCACTGACGGCTATTTACACCCCCGGCCACACTAACGATTCATATTGTTTTTATTTGGATGAGCACGATGGCTATCTGTTTACCGGCGATACACTGCTTATTCGTGGCACCGGCAGAACGGATTTCCAACACGGCAGCAGCAAAGATTTATACCACAGTCTATTCAGCAAGCTACTGCCCTTGGGCGACGAGGTGACGGTCTATCCCGGACACGATTATAAGGGCTGGACCAAGACCACCATCGGCGAAGAGAGAAAACACAACCCACGTTTACAGGTCAGGGATTGGCAGGGGTTGGCCGCTATTCTCGACAACCTTAAACTGGCAGATCCCAAACTGATGGATATTGCCATACCGGCCAATCAGAGCTGCGGACAACCTTTGGGGCACTGAACACTATAGCAGGGCAAGCAAGCCGGTGATCAATAAGCCCAAGGTGGCAATCACGCCCAGCAGGTAAAAATAAGAGCGCGGGCTGGGGTTTTTCTCGGTGGCAATAACATAGTACAGCACCATGTGCAGCAACCTGGCCAGCGCATAAAGCCAAACAAAAATTGCCGTCCACTGTGCATCGGCGCCGCTTAAAACCGCCAATATAAAACTGCCTAATATCGCCGGCACGTTTTCCAGTGAGTTGGCCACGGTGCGGTTGGCGCGGAAAACAAACGATTCATGGCTGAGGCTGGCATCGATCTTACCCGGCACCGCGCCCGGCATCGACGCCTTGCTAAAGGCAGCCACCATGGTCTGCACTATCAGAGTCAGAACAATAACGAAAAAACCGAATAACGCCGTATGATAATCCTGTAACAGTGGCATAGGATTTCCTTATAAAAATCAAAAATCAAAAAGATAGTACAGACGCGACTATGCTGCCAGCGCCTGCACTATTGTTAACGCTGTGGATAACGGACGTTACACCAAGGTCTGCAAGCGCTCTTTGCTGTAAGACTCTAACGACTCGGTCAAACCATCACGGGTTTTATTGGCCCAATCCGGGTTGGCAATCAAGGCGCGGCCGACGGCGACCAGGTCAAACTCTTGATTATCCAGGCGCTCAATCAGCTTATCCAAACTGGCCGGCTCCGCTGCTTGGAAGTCATGGCTGCCATCGATAGGCAGGAAGTCATTGCTCGAGCCGACACTGCCCACCGTAATGGTTTCCTTGCCGGTTAGCTTTTTGACCCAGCCGGCCAGGTTAAGATTGCTGCCTGCAAATTCCGCATCCCAGAAACGACGGGTGGAGCAGTGGAAAATATCGACGCCAGCGTCGACAAAGGGCGTTAAGAAGTCGGCCAATTGCTCCGGCGTTTCAACCAAACGCGCCTCATACTGCTGCTGCTTCCACTGCGACCAGCGCATCATAATCGGGAAGTCCTCACCAACTTCGGCGCGTACTGCTCGGACAATTTCTAACGCAAAACGTGAACGTGCGGCCAAATCACCGCCGTACTCATCGGTACGATGGTTGGTTTCGGCCCAGAAAAATTGGTCGATCAGATAGCCATGGGCGGCGTGAATTTCGACGGCATCAAAGCCAATCTCCTTGGCCTGTTTGGCGGCCAAAGCGTAGGCGGCAATCACCTCGTCAATATCCTGCTTGGTCATCGCGTGCCCCGTCACCATATTAGGCATCGCCATACCCGACGGGCTATAGCCTGGGGTATCACCGCCAGGTTCAATACCGGGGGCGCGAATACCGCCAACATGCCATAGCTGTGGTGCAATTTTTCCGCCCTCGGCGTGCACCGCATCGACCACTCTTTTCCAGCCGGCCAGGGCTTCTTCGCCGGCAATAAATGGGACATTGGGGTAGCCCGATGCCGCCTTATGGCCAACACAGGTGCCCTCGGTAATAATCAGACCGACACCACCGGCGGCGCGGCGACGATAGTATTCCACCACCAAATCATTCGGCACATTACCCGGTGAAAAAGAACGGGTCATCGGCGCCATGACAACGCGATTGGGCAGAGAGAGCTTACTCAACTGCACGGGGGCAAATAAACTGTTTTGCTGACTCATATTTTTCACTCGTTAGCTATCGCCAAAAATGGCTGTCAAATAAAACCAACCTACTAGTAGGATGGTTACGAAAATAAAAAATTACCGCTGCAGCATGGTCTCTAACTGCTTTACGGTATCGGTAAAAATATTATCACCGTGAATACGGGCGTATTGCAGCGCCCCCTTACACGACAACACCACAATCATCGCCTGACTCATCACCGACCCTTGGAAGCCAAAATCACCATTGTCCCGACCCTGCTGTAAGATCTCGGCGATAAAAGCCGTCTCATGGTGATCGAGGCGTTTGATCGCCGTTACCATCTCGTCGGGCAATACCGTGATATCACTTTGCAAACTACTCAATGGGCAGATTTTTCCCTCGTCGGCGACATATTGCTGCAACCGAGCAAGATAATGACGCAGCTTATCCAGCGCACCACCCTGCATACTGCGTACCTGTCGATATTGGTGCTCATGCCACTGTTGAATCGCCTCACACAGCGCCACGCCCAAATCAGATTTCTTGGGGAAGTGGTGATGAATACTCGCCTTGGTAATACCCAGTTGGCGGGACAGGTCTTGATAGCTGAAATTCTCGAAGCCATGGGTCTGTAGAAGATCGATGCCGAGTTCAACTATCTGCTGTTTGCGGTTGTGAGGTCTGGTTTGCATGAAGAGAATCCTAACTTACCTGCAGGTAGGTTAGCAACAAGTAATCACCGTCAACTCGCAATTAACGACGAAACACCAGCATCAAGTTGTTCGCCGGCATGGTGTGACGGGCGATCAGAGTAAGGTTATTCACCGCCGCCAGCGTGGTAATATCGCCGATATCCTTGATGCCTGCCTGCGGGTTAACCGAGGTTTTCAGCCACTGATCCAACCCCCGATTTCCCTCGCTGGTGTATTGATGCCCCTGGTTAAACGGGCCATAAATCATCAGCAGGCCTTTCACCGGCAAACGCTGGCCGGCCTGGGCAAACAAATTATCGACACTGGCCTGCGACACAAAGTGCACGGTGTTGGCGGTAAAGATATTGTCCGCCGCCACCTGCGGCCAGGGCTGGTCGAGATCGAGGATTAGCGGTGGCAGTATATTATCGAGCCCGGCATCCCGACGCCACAGATCGATACCGGCAATATTGCCGGCCAGCTCCGTCGGCTGCCACTGCAACTGTGGCAGGCGCTCGGCACAGTAAACCGCATGCTGCCCGGTGCCACTGCCGATTTCTAATAAGCAGCGCTGATCACCAAGATACTGCTGCAAAATCTCGGCAATCGGCTGCTGGTTACGCAGGCAGGCTTCGGCGACGGGTTTGTTGACCATGGGGGATCTCTTGCTGGTAAATAAAGCCCTAATATATCACCTCAGCTGCGCCCGCCGATACCACAACCAAGCGATGCCGAATCATCACTTCGCGTGTCACTCCAAACGCCACTCCGTCAGTCACACCGCTCTCCTGTCGCTGCGCTTTTTACAGTCGAGAGCAATGATCGACTGCGCGGCCTGGGTTGCGCACAGTATTTTGGATACTCGATTAGTCTCTTGGATAGCGTCGGGGGGCAACCACTGCATATAGACACAGTAAAAGTAGTAATATTGGCCCTGTTCTCCGTATAACGCCGAGAAGACGGAATACCTTGAAATGACAGTGAGATAAGGGCATAAACGGATATATACAAATGGCAGGTTATACCGATTAGTCAGTGGAATAAGCGTTATATGAACGCTAGAGTTTAGCTATGCATTCTAAAGAAGTTCTTGAGTTATTCGTTGTCAAAGCAGAAAAGCTTATTGCTAGCTCATTGTCGAAAAAAATGCAGAAAGAGCATAAGGTCACAATAGGCTCTGAAATAATAGACTACATAGGCCCAACTGAAGAAGAGCTTGATGCATTTCTTTTGACGCATAGATTATTCTTTCAAAAAAACGAGAACTTCCGAGTCAACAATTTACATTCTCATTTCAAAAAATTTGGGGCGGACGAAACTAAGCTGGAAAACTTAATAGAGATTCAGGCGTGGATTAAAAAGTATTGGAATTCTGACTCATCACTTATTTACAATGGTGAAATAATGTCCAACTGGGATATTTATCAAGGTTTTCTTTATGGTGATCTTGCGCATACAAATAATCCAGAAAATCGTAAAAAATTTATAGCATGGAATAAAAGTACAATTTCAAAAGAGTTATCATATTTTGACTTCCGCGACATTTTGGGAAAGACTCTTATGGTTATTGCACAACTTAAATACTTAACTGAAAGTGTTCTTTCGAAGTGAAGGCATATAACAAGCGACTGCACATGACCTCAGGCAGGTCAGGCGGGCGTTACCAATTTTTGGAGTTCGAGTTTGTTTAACGTAATCGAAAATGTAGTTTCTGTTGATGATTTCCTTCGGTTAAGGGATATTTCAGGGTTAACCCCACGCCCTTATGATGCGGCAAAACGAGCTTTGCCAAACAGCCTTTTTGGTGTTCATATTACGATTGATAATCAAACTGTAGGTATGGGGCGCGTCGTTGGTGATGGTGCACTGAATTTTGAAGTTGTGGATGTTGCTGTAGAGCCTAGCTATCAGGGAAAAGGACTTGGTCGAATGATAATGCAGAGTATTATGGATTACCTAGATCGTGATGCACCCAAGGGAGCATATATAACGTTAATGGCTGATGTGCCAGCGTTATACGAGAAATTTGGTTTTGAACTAAGTCGGCCTGAAAGTGAAGGAATGTATATAATCAAATAAACGGCTAACAAGCCGCGCAGCCCGATCATGGCAGCGGGGCGGAGCGAAGTCAGCGCAAAAACCAGCCACAAAAAAACCCGCTAAAAAGCGGGTTTTTTTCACACTTAATTCAGTGCTGGGATTACATCATGCCTGGCATGCCACCCATGCCACCCATGCCGCCCATGTCTGGCATACCGCCAGCACCAGCTTCAGATGGTTCATCAGCCACCATGCACTCGGTGGTAATCATCAGGCCAGCAACCGAACCCGCGGCCTGCAATGCAGTACGTGTTACCTTGGCTGGATCGAGGATACCCATTTCTAGCATGTTGCCGTAGACACCGGTGCCAGCGTTGTAACCGAAGCTACCTTCGCCGTTAGCCACCTTGTCGAGAACAACAGCAGCTTCGTCACCGGCGTTGGCAACGATCTGACGCAGTGGCGCTTCCATGGCGCGAAGAGCAGCGGCAATACCGTGGTTCTGATCTTCGTTATCACCTTGCAGGCCAGCAATAGCAGCGGCGGCACGCACCAGTGCAACACCACCACCGGCAACAACACCCTCTTCAACAGCAGCGCGGGTTGCGTGTAGTGCATCTTCAACACGGGCTTTCTTTTCTTTCATTTCGATTTCGGTGGCAGCGCCAACCTTGATCACAGCAACACCACCGGCCAGCTTGGCAACACGCTCTTGCAGCTTTTCGCGGTCGTAGTCAGAAGTGGTCGCTTCGATTTGTACGCGGACTTCGTTAACACGGGCAGTAATGGCAGCAGCATCGCCAGCGCCATCAACAATGACAGTATTTTCTTTGTCCATGGTCACACGCTTAGCTTGACCCAGTACTTCCAGGCCAGCCTGCTCAAGGTCAAGACCAATCTCTTCAGAGATCACAGTACCACCGGTTAGGATGGCGATGTCTTGCAACATGGCCTTGCGACGGTCACCGAAACCCGGTGCCTTACAAGCTGCAACTTTTACGATGCCGCGCATGTTGTTAACCACCAATGTTGCCAGCGCTTCGCCTTCAACATCTTCAGCAACAATAACCAGCGGACGTGAAGTCTTGGCAACCTGCTCAAGAATCGGTAGCAACTCACGGATGTTTGAGATTTTCTTGTCAACCAATAGGATGAACGGGCTTTCAGCCTCGGCGCTCATGCTCTCTTGGTTGTTGATGAAGTAAGGTGATAGGTAGCCGCGATCGAACTGCATACCTTCAACAACGTCGAGTTCGTTCTCTAGGCCGTTACCTTCTTCAACGGTGATAACACCTTCTTTACCTACCTTACCCATGGCTTCGGCGATGATTTCACCGACGTGGGTATCGCTGTTAGCAGAGATAGTACCAACCTGAGCAATAGCACCGGTATCAGCACAGGGCTCTGCAGAGGCTTTGATTTGTTCAACAGCAGCGGCAACGGCTTTGTCGATACCGCGTTTAAGATCCATTGGGTTCATGCCGGCAGCAACTGACTTCAAGCCTTCGTTCACAATCGCCTGAGTCAATACAGTCGCTGTGGTAGTACCGTCACCGGCAACATCAGAGGCCTGAGAAGCAACAGACTTAACCATCTGTGCACCCATGTTTTCGAACTTATCAGCCAGTTCGATTTCCTTGGCCACAGAGACACCGTCTTTAGTGACGGTAGGGGCGCCGAAGGCTTTGTCTAATACAACGTTACGGCCCTTTGGCCCCAAGGTTGTCTTTACGGCGTTAGCCAGGATGTTTACGCCGTCTAGCATCTTCTGACGAGCGTCGTCACCGAATAATACTTCTTTAGCCATGATCAAATTCCTTAAAACTGTAGATTAAAACGCTCGGCAAAAAGGCAACATCGTTGCGGCCCAGCGTGGGTCAATAAATTAAGCTTCGATAACCGCAAAGATATCAGCTTCGCTCATAATGATTAGCTCTTCGCCTTCGATGGTGATGGCATTGCCGGTGTAAGGACCGAAAACAACCACATCGCCTACATTCAAGGCTACAGCGCGGACTTCACCGCTGTCGAGTAAGGCACCACTACCCACGGCAACAACCTCACCTTGGTTTGGCTTTTCTTTCGCTGAACCCGGAAGCACGATACCGCCTGCAGATAAAGCTTCCTCTTCCTTGCGACGAACTACGATACGGTCGTGTAATGGACGAAGTTTCATTGATTATATCTCCAAAGATATGTTGATGAAGGCTACTGCCTGATCATTGTTACTATTTTAGGGGCTAGCAGCCCCACACAGGGCTGCTCAATATTTATGGATAAGTATATGGAGGGGGGAAACCGCAATTTCAACGGCTGGCGACAAAAAAAATGTGTTTTTTGCCACCACGATCGCCGGGGCGATTATTTCTCTCGACGAAAATCACCCTCGATAACATCGTGATCATGATCGTCGCGGTCAAGCGGGGATGCGTTGGCGTCAAATGGCCCGGTTTGATGGTTGAAGCTCTGGCTCTGCCCTTGCATATACACGGTACCGCCAGCGGCGACCATTCGTTTCATCATCATCGCCATAATAGGGCGACGAATGCCGGGAATTAAACAGCTAAAACCAATAAAATCAGTGACAAAACCCGGTGTCAGCAACAGCGCGCCACCGACGGCAATGGCGATGCCCTCGGCCATTTCCTTGGCTGGCAGCTGACCACTCTGCATTTTATGGTTGGCCCTGGCCAGGGTCGAGATACCCTCTTTACGTAGCAGCCAAGAACCGATGACGGCCGTCAGCAAGACCAAACCGATGGTTGGTAGGGCGCCGATAATACCGCCGACCTTAATCAATAAGAACATCTCAATCACGGGAACGACGATAAACATCAGAAATAAAGCGCGCATATAAAAGCCTCAACGTGGTGATACGGCCAAATCAATTTGGCGATAACAATAATATGATGACACTAGCAGAGGGTTTCAAGCCCCGCTATGAGCAGTAACCCCTATCTGAGTCGCCGTGCTTGTCGCTAATCGTCGCCGTCAGCACCAATGCGATCCAAACACGGCAGAGCATTATCTCCGTCGCGTTTTGCCTTTTTTCGTCAAATACGGCAGAATTCACGCCAAAATAACAGCGCTATCGCGCAGTGACAATTGTTATCCCCCTAACCTAACAACAGGTAACCCCATGGATTTACAAGATAAAGTGATTGCTATTACCGGCGGCGGACAAGGTCTCGGCCGCTCAATGGCTGTCAGCCTTGCTGGCCGGGGTGCTAAAATCGCCCTGATCGACCTCAACCAAGAGCGCCTAGATGAGTCGATTCAACTGTGTAAAGATGCCGGTGGTGATGCCTGCGCCTATATTGCCAATATTGCCGATGAAGATCAGGTAATCTCTGCCTTCGATAACATCGTCAAAGAAATGGGCAACCTCCACGGCCTGATCAACAACGCTGGTATACTTCGCGACGGCTTAATGGTCAAGGCCAAAGACGGCGAGGTCACCAAGCGTATGAGCCTGGCCGAATGGCAGGCAGTTATCGACGTCAATCTGACCGGCGTCTTCCTCTGCGGTCGCGAGGCGGCGACCAAGATGATCGAGCTTGGCACCAAGGGCTGTATTATTAACATCTCCAGTGTCTCCAAGGCCGGCAACCTCGGCCAGACCAACTACTCCGCCGCCAAGGCCGGTGTGGCTGCCATGGCTGTTACCTGGGCCAAAGAGCTGTCTCGCTACGGCATCCGCGCCGCCGCCATTGCGCCGGGCTTTATCGCCACCGAAATGGTTGCCTCAATGAAGCCGGAAGCACTGGAGAAAATGGCCGCGATGATTCCGATGGGACGCCTGGGCGAGCCAGAAGAAATTGGTAAGACCGCCGCCTATATTCTTGAGAACGACTACTTTACCGGTCGTGTTATTGAGATGGACGGCGGTATTCGTATCTAATAAAGCGCGCGAAAAAAGCCACCGATAAGCAATTATCGGTGGCTTTTTTGTCTGTGGTTCGTGTACCGCCCTACCAGTTGTAATCCAAGCCCAGCAACCACACGGCATCCTGTGCCTCCTTGGTCTCTGGCGGGTCGCCATCGTAGTCATAACTGAGGCTGAGCGAGGCGCTGATCTTGCCGGTAATCGGGTAACTCATACCGGTGTTGGCGTTGAATTCCCAGTCCGATGCCTGACGCAGGGAGATCAAGTATTCATGATTGTAAAAAAACTCTAAGCCATTGCCCCGCCCCTCGACATACCAGCGGTAGTCCGCCGCCCAACGAAATGCTGGCCGGTTCCGGTCCTCGTCAATGGCCACAATATAGTCCTCACTGACATAGTTCAAACCGCCTTCCATCGACAGCTCGACAAACTCATTTTCTAAAAACTGATAACCAAAACCGGCACCGCCGGCATAGCGAGAACGAATGTCTTTAAATTCATCGTCGGAGACATTACCGTTGGCGGTGAAATACCACTGTGGCGTCAGAAAGTGATCGTATTTATAACCCAGTGAACGGCGCTGCTGCTGATCAGTCTCATCGATCGTCTCGAGCCGGTACTCGCCATCGATGGTATGCCGCGTGTCGATGAAGCGCAGCCGCTCCTCGAAGCTAACATTAATATCGAGTTCGGTGGTATTACCGCTGGATTTCTCCACCGAGACACTGATAAACCCTTTATGCGAGGTTGCCACCGGTGCTGGCGGACCATCGGCCGCGGCGGCAACCGCACCGGAAACATCGGCAAATTCAACCAGCGATAATTTGTACTGGCTGCAGTCGAGTAATTGCACATGGTTGAGGACAAAGAAGCGACAGTCATAGAGCCGTGGCGAATTTTTCTCCGCCACATCAAAGCGGGTGTCGCTGTCCACCCCTTTGACATCTTCGAGTTTAACCAATAGCTCACCGAGGCTGTCATGACGCCATATTAACGACTCCTCATTGACCGTCACCATCGCGCCACTGATCTTATCGCCGTTCTTCAACCACAGCGTGTCGGCCTGCGACAGACTGGCGGCAAAAAATGAGGCGGTAAGCAAAAGGCGATAAAAGACGTTCATTTACAGTTGGCGTTTCAATAAATAGGCAGACAATATAATAGCCGGTAAGCCCAGCGCCGCGGCGATTAAAAAGAATTCGGTGTAGCCATAGGCGTCGACCAAAACACCGGAGAAACCGCTGAAGAACTTACCCGGCAGCGTCATTAAAGAGCTGAACAAGGCATATTGCGTCGCCGTGTAAGAGGTATTGGTCAAACCCGCCAAATAGGCGAGAAAAGCCGTGGAGGCAATGCCGGCACTGAGATTATCGGCACTAATAGCGATAATCAGTAGATTCAAGTTATACCCCGTCTCGGCCAGCAGACAGAAGATTAAATTGGTCGATGCCACTAAAACCGCGCCCAGTAGCAGCGGTTTGTGCACACCGTATTTAGCCACCAACACGCCGCAAAAACCTGCCCCAGCAATCGTCATCACAAAGCCAAAAAGTTTGGCAACACTGGCAATCTCACTCTTGCTAAAACCCAGGTCGAGATAAAACGGATTGGCCATCACGCCCATGGCAATATCGCTGAGACGGTAGATACCAATAAATAGCAATATGGTAACGGCGAAGCGGCCATAGCGCCTGAAAAAATCGGCAAAAGGCTGCACCACAAACTGGTCGAGCCAGTTTTTCAGTTGTGCTGTTTTACTCAACGAACTCCCACGGTCAATCAATGGCTCTGGTGTCTTCTCGCCGCTGGGTCGACGGGCTATCATCACTGTCACAACACCAATTAACATACAGCCAGCCATCACCTGATAGGCCACAGACCAACTGTACCAATCGGCGATATACAACGAACCCGCACCGGCCACCAGTAGGGCCAGACGATAACCAAACACATAAGCGGCGGCCATGGCTCCTTGGTAGCGCTGCTCGAGTATCTCGATACGGTAGGCGTCGATGGCAATATCTTGTGTCGATGAGCCAAAGGCAACCATGACTGCGTAAACGGCAATCATAGTCAGCTGGCTCGACGGGTCTGCGCCGCTCATCGCCAGCAGGGCGGTGACCACAATCAACTGGCCAAATAGAATCCAACTGCGACGCTGCCCCAGTATCCGCCCCAGCATTGGAAGCTGAATACGGTCGACGACCGGCGACCAGAAGAACTTGACGGAATAGGTAATCCCCACCCAGCCAAAAAAACCTATCAAGGCCTTGCTAACCTGATAATCACTCAGCCAAGCCGTTAGAGTTGAAAACACCAGCAAAAATGGCAGCCCGGCAGAGAAGCCCAGCAGCAGCATAATCACCACACTGGGCTGGCTATAAACCTTTAGTGCCTGTGCCCAGCTGAGCTTCTCGATATCGCTTTCGATAGTCGACAACAGCTTAATCGCGGAAGTTTTTGAATTGCAGTGGCTGACCGTAGTCTTCACCGCGCAACAGGTTCATAATCTGCTGCAGGTCATCACGCTTCTTGCCCTCGACCCGCACCTGCTCATCTTGAATCGTCGCCTTGACCTTGAATTTGGTTTCTTTAATGGCCTTCATAATCTTTCGGCATGCATCCTTGTCGAGGCCATTTTTAAAGGTGATACTCTGGCGCACCGTCATCCCCGTGGTCACCATATCGGCCAAATCCATTGCCCCGGGATCGATGTTGCACTTGTGCAATGTGCCGGTCAGAATATCGACCATTTGGCTAACCTGAAACTCGGCACCGGCACTCACACCAACCACCATACCGTCGAGGTCAAATTGCGCGTCGACCCCTTTAAAATCGAAACGGGTGGTAATCACTCGGCGTGCCTGATCGACGGCGTTAGTCAGCTGGTGTTTATCAACTTCGGAAATAGTGTCAAAGCTTGGCATGATCAAACCCTTTAAAAATATGTGAATAGCGTGACGCTAGCGTATTATCACCACAGTCGCTACTATAACCGCCTAAGGGCAACTAGCAAACGTCTATCTGGACAAAACAACCAGTTAATCAAGTCAGTATAACGGTCCGATGAAGCCCAACACCGCCGCCGACATATTCAGCAAGCAGTCAATTATGCCAAGGTCTCGCTCAGCAAAGCAAAATCTCGCCGCTTCGGCATGGTATATTCTCGGTGCCGGGGCCATCGGCTGCCTGTGGGCGGCAAGTTTACAACAACAAAATATCCGAGCAACACTTGTTGTCAGAGATGAGAAGTCGATTGACTTATACAACACCAACGGTGGGCTCAGCCTCAATCGCGACCAGCAAACCGTGATGCTGGCCGCCGAGCTGGTCACACCAACACAGATCGACCAACCTATCAGCCGACTGATTGTCGCCACCAAGGCGCAGCATACCCTCGAGGCCCTGGCCAGCATTGCCGACAACCTCGCCGATGACGCCACAATATTGCTACTGCAAAACGGCATGGGCCAGCAACAGGCGGTGGTGGAACAATACCCCAGCACCCAGCTTTACTGTGGTATTAGCACCGACGGTGCCTATGTCGCCTCGCCGTTCAATATTATCCATGCCGGTGCCGGCAATACGGTGATTGGCCGCTTTCCCGAACAGCTGTCCAATGACCGCCAGCTCACGGCTCTGCTCGATGATTTACCCAACCAACAGTTAAGCCTTGAGACCAGCCATCATATTGAACCGCTGTTGTTAAAAAAAGTGTTGATCAACACCCTGATCAATCCACTGACAGCGGTTCATCAATGCCGCAACGGCGATCTGTTAGCACTGCCCGATGTCTACCTGCAGCTGCAACAATTAGCCGCCGAAGTCGATCAAGTAACACGGGCAGCTGGCCACTATCACGCCGTTGGTTCGGCGCTGGAGCTGGCCCGTGAAGTGGCCACCGCCACCGCCAACAACCGCTCCTCGATGCTGCAGGACCGTCAGGCCGGACGCCGCACCGAAATAGACTATATTCTCGGTTACTTTTGTCGGCTGGCAGAAAAGAATAATATTGCCACCCCCCTGTGTGATGCGCTGCTAAACATGGTTCGACAATGGCCAGTCAACGACCAAGCTTAATGCGCTAACCGTTGACCCCCCAACAACCCCAAGGTATAGTTCCGCCCACTGTATAAGGTGCCGTCTGACAGAGAATACTGCGACGGACTCAGGGAATTAGGTACCGACATTGGTCGAACTCCTAGGCTGCCCCCGCAACGGTATGTGTGAAAACACAAGCCCGGAACCTGCCCTTAACAGCGATGCAAACGATGACGCGGAGGGCCTCATCGCAGAGAACTACTGAGTCTGACTCACGCTGTCTGCTATTTCCCCCGCCCAATCCAACACGATGTTGAACCTACCTTGATTGGGATATAAAAATGTTTAAGAAACTCGCACTGCCCGCCGCCATTCTTGCGGCAGCCCCGGTATTTGCCACCGAAAACACCAACGATAAGATCGAAGAAACCGTCATTGTTGCCTCACGCGTTGAGACACCGGTCAGCCAGGTGTTAGCCCCTGTTACTGTGATCAGCAAGGCCGATATCGAGCGTATCCAACCACCCTCACTCGGCGCCCTACTCGACAGTACTGCCGGCGTTAATATGGTTCAAAGTGGGGGTACCGGCGCTCAAACCAGTCTGTTAATTCGCGGCTCGGCGACAGCCCAGTCTGTCGTTTTACTCGATGGCCTTCGTGTTGGCTCAGCCACCACTGGCAGTACCGCCTACCAATATTTAGACGCC
This sequence comes from Sinobacterium norvegicum, assembly GCF_923077115.1. Classification (NCBI taxonomy): domain Bacteria; kingdom Pseudomonadati; phylum Pseudomonadota; class Gammaproteobacteria; order Cellvibrionales; family Spongiibacteraceae; genus Sinobacterium; species Sinobacterium norvegicum. The sequence goes on along the minus strand of NZ_CAKLPX010000003.1, from coordinate 127,799 downwards.
AACAGTATTGAGCGTGTTGAAATTGTCCGCGGTTCACGCTCCAGCCTCTATGGCGCCGATGCCGTTGGCGGTGTTATCCAATTATTCACCAATGAAGGTCTGCGCAACCAAGACTATAACCAAGCCTATATCAAGCAGGGTTACGGATCACACAATACCCTCAATACCGCCGCCGGCATTCAAGGTCAGAGCAACAACACCTTCTACCAGGCATCAGCCTCTCACTACGAGACCGAGGGCTTTGACAGCACCGCAGAGAAAGACAACGGTAACGACGATAATGAAGCTTTCCGCAATACCACTCTTTCTGCTGCTGTAGGCCACCACTTCAGCGAAGACTTCAGCCTAAAGGCGACAGCTTACCAGTCTTTCGGTAAGAGCGAGTTCGACAATAACAAGCCGAGCAACCCCGATTGGTCGCCTGCTGACCCCAGCATTGCCGTTAATCCGTATACCGATTATCAGGTCACAGCCACATCGCTTAAGGCCGATTGGACGGTCAACAGTGTATGGCGTACCGAGGCTGTTATCGGTGCCAGTAAGGACGAAACCACGTCAAAAGACGCCTACGCCGACGACAACAACAATCTGCTGTCTTTCTACCCCTCGGAATTCAATACCCAGCGCTACTTTGCCAACTGGTTAAATGAATTCACCATCACCGACAACCAGCGCCTGATCGCCGGTATCGATGGCCAGAAAGACAGCGTTGACTCCACCGCCGACTTCTCTGAGGATGAGCGTGACAACGTCGCCGTCTATGGTCAGTATGAGATTGACTTCGAACGCACCCACTTAGCACTGTCAGGCCGCAGCGATGACAACAGCGCCTACGGCACCAACAATACTGGCCAAGTCGACTTCGGTGTTGACCTCAGCGACAACATCAACGTCGTCGCCAGCTATGGCACCGCCTTCCGTGCACCATCGTTTAACGACCTTTACTACCCCGATGATGGCTCCGCTGTCGGTAACCCCGATATTAAGCCTGAGTCATCGAAGAACAAAGAGCTGTCGATCCGCGGCCACTTCGATCTTGTCGATGTGCAGGTCAACCTCTTCCACAATGAAGTCGACGACTTAATCGAATGGGTCTACAACCCAAACACTTACTACTCTCAGCCTGAAAACGTCAGCGAAGCCACGCTCAAAGGTGTTGAAGTCGTTGTCTCTACCGAGATTGCTCAGTGGACACTCGATGCCAACTACACTCACCTGTCGGCCACTAACGAGACCACTGGGTATGATCTTGTTCAGCGCCCAGAACACAGTGCTGATTTCGATCTTCACCGTGACTTCGGCCAGTGGAGCGTCAGTCTGATGCAGCAGATCCGCTCGTCGTCATACTCCAAGAACGACCAGTACGCGACCAACGAATTGGCAGGCTATGGTCTTACCCACCTCCGCCTTGGCTATGCCGTTAACAGCGAATGGCAAGTAACCGCCGCATTGAACAACTTATTCGACAAAGAATATTTTACCAATGCCGATTACAACAACATCAACTACAACAACGACGGCTTTAACACTATGTTAAGCGTTGCCTATACCCCAAGCTGGTAATATCGACCCGGCGGGCGGTCAACATTCGCCGTCCGCCGCCCAATCGATTACACTGTCAAAGCTGTCGGCAAGCAATTGCCGGCAGCTTTTGCCGTTGAAAAGACCCGAAATTATGAGTAAACACAGCTACCCCGACGCCGACAAAGACGCTGTTTACCGCGCAATTTTTGAGCGCCGCGATATGCGTCACTTCAAACCAGACCCGGTCGATCCCGAGGTATTGCAGCGTTTGCTATTGGCCGCCCACCACGCTCCCAGCGTCGGCTTTATGCAGCCGTGGCGATTTATCCGTATTACCGATACCACCCTGCGCCAGGATCTCTATCAACTGGTCAGCGACGAAAAAGCCGCCACCGCCGAGGCCGTCTCGGCCCGCAGCGCCGAGATCCAACAACTGAAGCTAGAGGGCATTCGCGAGGCCGGTGAAATCATCGTCGTCAGCCTGCAGGATCGCCGCGAAAACTATGTGTTAGGCCGCCGTACCATGCCGGAAATGGACCTGGCCTCGGCCAGCTGTGCCATTCAAAACATGTGGCTGGCCGCCAGAGCCGAGGGCCTTGGTCTCGGCTGGGTATCTATCTTTGCCCCCGACAAACTGAAGGCCTTGCTATCGATACCTCAGGGGGCCTCGCCGATTGCCATACTCTGCATTGGCCACGTCGATGAATTTTATAGCGAGCCAATGCTGGCGCAACAGAATTGGCGCCAGCGCCTCGATGTCGACAGCGTGATGATGGAAAACGTCTGGCAGGACGACGAGTTTGAGCAGTAACAACACCGAGCAGCAATATGACGATCAGTAATACCCAAATTCCCACGCTAATGATTCAGGGGACAACCAGCGATGCCGGCAAGAGCGTACTGACCACGGCCATCTGCCGCGCGCTCTATCATCGCGGCTATAAAATTGCCCCGTTCAAACCCCAAAACATGGCATTAAACAGTGCTGTCACCGTCGATGGTGGCGAAATTGGTCGTGCCCAGGCCGTTCAGGCACAGGCCTGTAAACTGGCACCGCACACCGATATGAACCCGATTCTACTCAAGCCCAATACCGACATCGGCGCTCAGGTCATTATCCACGGCCAGGCCATTGGCGACATGAATGCCCGCCGCTACCACGAGTATAAGCTCGAGGCGATGCAGTATGTGCTGCAATCCCACGCCCGCCTCGGCGAGCAATACCAGGCCGTCATCGTCGAGGGCGCTGGCAGCCCGGCCGAGATCAATCTGCGTGAACACGACATCGCTAATATGGGCTTTGCCGAGGCCGTCGACTGCCCGGTCATTTTAGTTGCCGATATCGACCGCGGTGGCGTCTTCGCCCACCTGGTCGGCACCCTCGAATTACTCAGTGACAGCGAGCGTAAACGTGTCGTCGGCATGGTCATCAATCGCTTTCGCGGCGATGTGTCACTGCTGCAGCCCGGCAACGACTGGCTGGAACAGCGCACCGGTATTCCGGTACTCGGTGTCCTGCCCTATTTAATGGATTTCCACCTAGAGGCGGAAGACGCCATCGAGCAGAGCCAAATCAGTGACCACGCCGAAATCAAAGTCATCGTGCCCTTACTGCCGCGTATCAGCAACCACACCGACTTCGATGCCCTGCGTCTACACCCGCAGGTTGATTTGCAGTTTGTCCGCGCCGGTGAAGGCATTCCAGCGGCGGATTTAATCATTCTGCCGGGCACCAAGAATGTCCGTAACGATTTAGCGATGCTGCGAGAATGGGGCTGGGCCGAGGCCATCGATAAACACCTACGTTATGGTGGCAAACTCATGGCCATATGCGGCGGCTATCAAATGCTGGGGCAGGCGATTCACGATCCGGAGGGTATCGAGAGCGCCCCAGGCAGCAGCCGCGGCCTGGCACTGCTCGATATCGAGACCACCCTCGAACAGCACAAGCAACTGAAGCAGGTCACCGGCACACTGTTTAACGGCGCTGCGATCAGCGGTTATGAAATTCATGCCGGTATGACCACCGGCAGCGATTTGAACAAGCCTGCCGTCAAGCTCGATAACGGCACCGACGACGGCGTTATCTCCGCCGACCAACAGATTTTCGGCTGCTACCTACACGGTTTATTTGATCACCCCGAAGCCTGTGAGGCGCTGCTTAAATGGGCTGGCATCAATGAGGTTGAAACCATCGATTATGACGCCAGACGTGAGCATGACATCGACCGTATCGCCGCCAGCGTCGATGAGCACCTCGACATGGAGCGGATTATTACAGCCATTGGCTTTCGCCATGAGGACACGCCGTCATGAAGGCTTTTAACTTAACGCCCGTGGCTGTTGTGCATTCGCCCTACAAGGAAAAATTTGGTATTCCTCGCCAGCCACAACTGGCCCCCGACGTCGAGGCAAGCGTTGAATTGGTGGCGCCGTTTAGTCGCCCCGAGGCGCTCAGTGGGCTGGCACAGGCCAGCCATATTTGGCTACAGTTTATCTTCCATCAAACCATCGACAAGGGCTGGAAGCCGACAGTCAGGCCACCCCGGCTCGGCGGCAACAAACGCTTAGGCGTCTTCGCCACCCGCGCCACCCACCGCCCGAATGCGCTCGGCCTGTCGGTGGTGAAATTATTGCGGGTTGAACAGACACCGGTGCCACGGCTGATCATCAGCGGCTGTGACTTGCTCGATGGTACGCCGGTGCTTGATATCAAACCCTACATTCCCTATGTCGACAGCGTTGCTGAGGCGACTCACGCCTTCGCCGAGGCAGAACCACAGAAAATTGCCGTGCATATCAGTCCGCCAGCCAGCCAGCAGTGTGAAGAGTTTTACCGAGAGAAGGGCATAGACCTAACAGAACTGTTAGGACAAATATTATCACAGGATCCAAAACCTGCCTATCAGACTTTCGATGCCGAACGCGTCTATGGCATGCGCTTATTCGACAAGAATATTCAATGGCAATATCAACTAACAGATGGGCAGTGGTTGATTAACGTCACCGCCATCACCGCCCAAGATTTGTCAGCCTAAACAGCCTTTTGTAATGATGCTGCTAATGACTGAGCTTGGTTTCTGAGTACTGGGTATCAAGTTCCTTTTGCAGCTCAGCATCGATTTCATCGAGACGCTGATGACGGCTATTAAAGCCCTGCATCGTATCGAGTTGATCCTCGAGACACTCTTCTAGATAGAAACCATCGCCATCGTGCTCACCTTCAAAATGTGGCATCGAGTTGTCGATTTGGTCGAGTTCAAAATCATCCATTTATGGTCACCTCTTTTACACGTTAACACCTTAGAAAACACACGTAATTCAATGAATAAACTGATCATATCTAGGCCTGTTAAATGCGCCTATTAGGAGTAATACCTAAAACATTAAAATTTAATATTCACAGTGTCAACGCTGATCTAATCAGGCTTGCATACTGTTAAATACAAGGCATTCTCTATAACAATAACGTATAAAAAAACCGCGGCAATTGCCACGGTTTTTTTGTTTTAATTGGTTATATAAAACCACTATTAAATAATTTTAGTTGGTGATGTTTTCCGGCCCCCAGAAAGCCCGCATCAAAACAATTTTTCCCGCGTCATTAAACTTAAACGTATCAATAATATCAATCGTCATGCCAACATCAGGCATACCGATACGAAAGGCGAAAGCCACCTCGTCACCGGCAATACGAACCGGCCCCTGCAGCTCAGGCTCGATCGGCATACCCACAGCGCCCTTATAAAACTCGCGGATCGCCTCAATACCCACATGGGGGGGAGTACCGATAGGATCTTCCACCACAGCATCATCTGCATACAATGCCACAATGGCATCGAGATCGCGGGCTTTAAGCGCCGCCATATAAGCGGCAGGCGCCAGGGCTTTGTCAGTCATAGTTACTCTCTTAAACTTTTAAAAAGTATTTTATTAACAGTGATTTACTTTTATCTAACAGCAGTTAGCCGATTACTCGGCAACCGCCGTCTCATTGTTGGCTCGCAGAGCAGCGCGGATTTTATCGGCCGCCGCGGCTAATGCTTGCGGCTCACCCATGCTGGCATTGGCAAAATTAAAATCGCCAAGACTGTTGATTGGCAACAGGTGGATATGGGTATGAGGCACCTCTAAACCGGCAATGGTTAAACCGATACGTTCGGCGGGAAAAGCCACCTTCAGCGCCTTGGCAATGCGCTGTGAAACAATCATTAAGTGGGCGGCAAGCTCTTCGCTGAGGTCGTCGAAATGATCGACTTCTTCGATCGGCACCACCAAGACATGGCCGGCGGCAATGGGCTGGATCGTCATAATTGCCACCGCCTTATCGTCGCGCCAGACAAAGTGTCCGGGCAGGTTGCCGTTAATAATTTGAGTAAATACGCTGGCCATAGTCCGCTCCTTTGTTATCTCGACGTGCTTGTTGTTCGAGCCTTGTTATACTGCATATTCTAATACAGTTCGAGCGCCAGAAGCCATCGGCCACAGCGCTTTATCGTCAGTGTTAAACAATGTTAATCCAAGACTGGCCCAGCTTTAATCCAGCAGTCGCACCATGACGGTAATTTCTTCGCGGTCATGGTATAACTGCTTGGCCTGCCAGCTAATTTTGATATTATGCTGATCGCAATTTTGCTGCAGTTGATCCAACAGCTTGCAGACCTCTTGATAGCGTTTGTTCATCGGCAACTTTAAGTTAAAAACGCTCTTACGGCACCAGCGATTAACAAACCACGTCGACATCAAGTGCATTACTCGCGCTGGCTTATCGGCAATATCGCAGACCATCCAAGCAACCGCTCGCGGCGGTTCAAACAGAAAGCCATCGGCCTCGTGATGCTCCACCTGACGGGTGAGCATCAAGTCGTCGGCCATCGGGCCATTGTCGACTGCCATGACCTTTAAACCACGTTGGACCAATTGCCACGTCCAGCCGCCCGGTGCGGCACCAAGGTCGACCCCCCAGCTGCCGGCCTTGAGTTCCTCGCCCCAGGTATCCGGTGTTAAGAACCAATGCCAGGCCTCTTCCAGCTTCAGCGTCGAACGGCTTGGCGCCGCCTTCGGTAACCGCAGCCGGGGTATACCTCCCAACCAAGGCGCGTCGTTACCCGGTAGACTCATCCCTACCCAGGCACTGGTGCCGCTGGTAAACAACATGTGCAGCCGATATTCACCGCTGGCACGCAGAGCACCAAAGGCTTTCAATTTAATTTGCAAGGGCTTCTGCAGACTCTTGCAGAGCTTGCTCAGGCTGTTAGCCTCATTAGTATCGGCGGTTTCCAGCCAGAGATCCTTACAGCGGGGAAAACGACCCGCTGCCTGGGCCAATGTGCCAACGCGATCCTTTGGCGGTAAATCAGTCACCTGCTCAATGGCGGCAAACCATTGACGACTGAAAATCATGGTCGAGAAAGGTATTTTTTCGATCAGGCGGAGCGCACTGCCTGGCTTGTTGGGGGTAAACACAACAATACCGCTGCGCTTGTCCGTCTTGCAGTATCCGTCGACACCGATGGCCGCGGCGCGGTCGATAATTTCGGCACTGCACTCGCCTTCGAAGCCGCTACGGCACAGTAAAACGACATGATTAAAAACAGATTTTGACACAGGTGACTCCAGCCAACGGCACACAACAAGGGGATATTCGGCTATTGTACCACCGCTGCACAACGCGACCCAGCCGTTAATCGGTCGAGCGCAAATGCTAGGATGATTTACCGCTGGGGAAAACTGGCGCACGACGATACAACATCGGCAGGCTGACCCCGTCAGGCAGGCCAATAATCAGCACCTGCTCGTCGTCAACCACAGTTGCGGCCTGCTGCCACCACTGTCTTAACGTCGCCTCTGCCAGCAGTTCACTGTCTAACAGCGCCGATAAATAACCCTCCAAACGGTAACGCTCCGCCGGCGACGGATAATCGCCATTCGCACAGCGCTCAACATAACGCTGCAAGCGTTGACAGGCTTGCTCCACTGGCTGTTTTGACACAATACTCCCCTTTGCCGTTGGCGCTGATTATACACCTAATTCAAGGCTCTGACCCTGTTGCCCTGCTGGTTATAACTCGTCGATAACTGCTGCGCCAGCACCTCGGCTAAACGCTCACTGTGCAGCGGCTTAGCCAGGAATGCCACCATCCCGGCCTCATAGCACTGGCGCTGGTAATCCTCGGACACATGGGCAGTCAGGGCGACAATTTTTAATGGTTTGCCGAGGTCGAGACTACTAATGATCTTGGTTGCCGCAATCCCTCCCATGACGGGCATTTCACAATCCATTAACACCAGATCGTAATGCGGTCCTGTCGACAACACTTTATCGACCGCCTGCTGGCCATTAGCAACCACGTCGGCGGTGATTTTATAACGCTTCAGCATGCCGATAATCACCTGTTGATTGACCACATTATCCTCGGCCACCAAGACCCGACAGCCAGGATAGATTGTCGTCAACGCCGCCGACGCTGCCCCGTCGCGCTGCAGACTCTCAACACCCTGTGTTAAGGGTAGCCAAAAGCTGACCGTGGCACCGCTGCCGCTGTTATTCACTATACTGATATCACCGCCCATCATCCTCACTAACTGGCGACAAATTGACAGCCCAAGACCGGTGCCGCCGAAACGGCCAGCAATAGTCTTATCCTGCTGTTCAAAAGCCTCGAATATTTTACTCGTCTCTTTTTCGTTTATCCCCATGCCGTTATCAATCACCTCAAATACCAGATTATTCTGCTGGTCGCCGGTCATTATGCGGCAGTGGATGCTCACCTTGCCTCGGGCGGTAAACTTAATGGCATTGGAAAGCAGGTTATTGATAATTTGCTGCAGTCTGAAGGGGTCAAGATGAACATACTGAGGCACCGAGGGGTGGCACTCGACAAACAATTTAACACCTTTGTTTTCGGCCACACCAAAATAGGGAAACGTGACCTGTTCAAACAGCTGATGCAAATCAACATCTTGCTCGTCAAATTGAAGCTTGCCCGCATCCATCTTAGACAGATCCAGGATATCGTTCAGCAGTGATTCCAGGTTTTTACCGCTGCTTTCCATCACCGTCAGATACTGCCGCTGCTCGGCATCGATCTTGGTATTTTTCAGCAGTTCGGCCATGCCGACAAGACCATTAAGCGGCGTTCTTATCTCGTGACTCATCCTTGCCAAGAAGGCAGACTTGGTTTTGTTTTCAGCCTTTGCCACCAGCGCCTGCATGGTCAGCTTATCCTTGCTACGACGGTCATCTAGGATCTTCTTAGAAACCCCGATGGCGAAAAAAATAGACTGTACCAACATGCCAAACTCATAGCCGTGACGTATCAATGGGTGCGGCAAAATAACCCCAAGGCTGCTGAGATGGGTTAACGAACAGAAAAATATAAAACAGAGATTACCGAGGGCAAAAATCCACAGTTTACGCTTGGTTTGCCACCAGACATAGGGGCCTATAACCAACAGCGAAAGCATCGTCAGACCGACCAGTATCATCAAGTAATCCACCGATACGGCAACCTTGATAAAGGGGATAGAAACAAGGTGTACCGCCCCGGCAAACAGCAGTACGGCAAGGTATTTATCCACCCAGGGCATGGTCTCCTTGCTTTCAAAATAGCTGCGGCTAAAACCAATAAATGTCACCAACATGCCACCCACAGTAATGCTGTACATATGGGTATTCATCCACACATTGTCGGGCCAGAGAGATGTCAGATAACCACCGCTGCTGGCGACGATCAGCGCCGACAGCGAGACAAAGGCTAGGTAGTAAATGGCATCGGATGAATCACGCACATAGCCGACAAACACAGTGAGAAATAACAATATGCCCATTAACATGCCAAGGATGACATTGGAGATATTACGCTTTAAAAACGATTCGCCAGAATAGCTGATCGGGTCAAACAAATAAGGTTTTACCTCGACAAAATACGGCGTCCGAGCACGAATATAAATAACCTGCTCGGTCTCGGCGGTCAGCTCCAGCGGAAAAGCGTAAAAACGACCACGGATCGGCGCCAGCTCGCTACGGCTCAAGCCAACGCTGTAATGGTTCTGGGAATTGTTAAAGCCGACGCTGTATACGTCGAGTTCCCAGAACAGCACCTCATTGAAATCCAGCACCAACTGCTGGCTGTAACCACTGCTATTTTTCAGCTTAAAACGCAGCCAATAGACGGTATTATTCTTCAGCACAAAAGTCGTCGGTAATGGCGCAAACTGATGAGGGGTTTTGCCGTCTTCTAACACCTGAAGCGTCAGCTGCTCACTGTCATCGGCAAGATACTCCAGATGCGGCTGCAGCATCATCGACAACGGTTTGCCATCGACATCGACCGTCAATGCGCCACCACTCAAGGCGTTATCATTCTGCGAGGTCAGCGGCGTACTGGCCGCCGCCGACTCGCTAAAGACTGTCAGCGGAAGTAACATAAGCGCCAACAATAGCAGACGTAGTGAATATTTTTTTATGGCGACAGCAAGAAAATCTATCATTGAATCTTTCCTTAATTCAATGCAGAAAGGCCGTGGCATCGGCCTATCAAACAAGAGTAACAAATCTTATTATTGTTTATTAATCAACTAAGACTATTACATATCTGGGCAACAAAAAAGCCATAGCGCCGAATAAAACGGCACTATTTACTGGCTGTTAATGTTTCCAGCCAACACTTTCACGCCCGCCTCGGAGCTTACCGACAAGTGACTTTGCATCCTCCAATAACACGTATAAACACGGCAGTAACAACAGGGTTAACGGCGTCGCAAAGAGAATGCCAAACGACAGTGAAATCGCCATCGGCACAAACAAACCGGTGGCCAGACTGTCGGTTAAAATCAGCGGGATCAAACCGACAAAAGTGGTGGTTGAGGTGAGGATAATTGGCCGGAATCGCTCGACCCCTGCGGTGCTCACCGCCGTCATCAGATCGACACCGTCTCGGCGTTTCTGATTAATGCAGTCGACCAGGATCAAACAGGCATTAACCACCACCCCGGACAAGGCGACGATTCCCAGCGTTGAGAAGAACACCAACGGCTTGCCAAAAACATAATGCCCCAACACCGCCCCCATCGCGCCGAAGGGAATAATTGCCATAATCAACAGTGGCTGCAGATAGGATTTCAGCGGGATGGCCAATAATGTAAAGACAACAATCAACGCCAGAGCGACCAGTCGAATCAAGCCGGCCATGGTGTCGGCTCGCTCCTCTGCCTCCCCAGCAAGGCCAGCCTTCATATCGGGAAATTTATGCTGAATGTCACCAAAGACACCGTCTTCCAGCGCCGATAAAACCTGCTCTGGGCTGCTGACGGTGCGATCGATCTCCGCCTGCACGTGAATAATACGCAACCCCTCTTCACGCTGAATTGACGAGAAACCATCGCCCAGCTTGATCTCTGCCACCGAACTGAACGGCACCTCGATGCCGTCCTTGGTGCGGATACGCATCATCTCTAAGTCCGCCAGTGAGCGACGTTCGGCCTCTGGGTAGCGCACCATGACTTTGACATCATCACGGCCACGCTGAATACGTTGCACCTCGCGCCCATAGAAGGCTGACTGCACCTGCGTGGCCAGGTCTTCGACGGTGAGGTCGAGGTTGCGGGCGTTATCCAGCAACCGTAGTTCTACCTCCTGTTTGCCACTTCTAAAGGTATCGGATATATCGTATACCGCCGGATAAGCCGCCAGGGTCTGGCGCAGCATCGCCGCCGCTTCTTTTAACTCGTCAAGGCTGTCGCTGCTCAGTTGGATATCGATGGCCTTGCCGGCGGAGAATGCCGCAGCGGTATATACCAACTCAACCGCATCGGCAACAGGCCCGGTCAACTCGCGCCAACGGGACACCATCTCACTGGGTGTGGTGCCGGTATAATCCATCGGTATATCGAGCTGCACAGACACCTCTGCAAACTGACTGCCAGCATTACCGCCGCCATCGATCGAACCGCGGGCAAGCTTAGAGCCGATCGACACCATGGTATGCTTTACCATGCTGTCCTCACCCGGCAGTCGCTGACTATCTAGTTCTTTACCCAGCGCAACAGCACCCTGCTGTATCTGCTCGGCGGCCTTTGCTGTCAACTCTACCGGCGTTCCCTCCGGCATCGTCAGCGTGGCGTACAAACGGTTGCCATCGACCGGCGGAAAAAAGTAAAAAATGATACGACTACTGGCCACCAACGAGACGATGATAATCACCACCGCAAAGGCGACCGCGACCGCGGCATAACGCCAGGACAGCACCTTCAACAGAAATGGCCGGTACACTTCGCGACTGAATTGTCCCAGCCACGCGGCAAAGCGATCTTGGAAGCGCTGCCAGCGGCCGGCGGGCTTTTCGTTCTTCGCCCGATGGCTGAGGTGAGCAGGCAGAATTAATTGCGACTCGATCAGACTAAAGGCCAGAGCAATAATCGCTGTCGCACCAATACCGGCGAAGAAAGACCCCATGGTGCCCGGCAAATACATAATGGGGATAAACGTTGCCATCGTGGTCAACACACCAAAGATAACCGGTATGGAGACCTCACCACTGCCCTTTACCGCCGCATCTCGCGGCGACAAGCCCTGCTCCTGGTGATAATAAACCCGCTCACCGATGACAATGGCATCGTCAACCAACACCCCCAAAACCAAGATGAAGGCCATGACTGTCAGGGTGCTGATTGAAATGCCCAGCGGCACAAAAGTCGCCACCGTTCCCAGCAGCGCAATAGGAATACCGGCGGCCACCCAGATCGCCAAACTAAAACGCAAAAATAGCGCCAACACCAAGAACACCAGTAACAAACCGCTGATCGCATTATCACTTAACACATCTAACCGTTCGACTAAGTCCTGGGACTCATCCTTCCAAATACTCAGCGCCAAGCCTTCAGGAATATGCGTCTCAGCCTCATCGACATACTGTTTGACAACATCGGCAATCTCGAGAATATCCTCGTTACCGATACGCTTCACCTCGACAACAATTGCCGGTTTACCGTCGTAATAAGCCCGTAAATCGCCGTCTTCAAAGCCATCAATCACCTCGGCGATATCCCCCAGCGGCAGGCTGGTGCCATCGGCAAAGGTGAGAATACTGATTTTCTCAAAATCGGCGACAGTATTCGCCTGACCAATGGTTCTGACACTGATTTCACCGACTTCGGTCTTAATCGAGCCACCGGGCAAGTCGAGTGAGCCCTTGGCTATCGCCTTCGCCACTTGATCCAGCGTAAGACCGTAGCGCCGTAAATTTTGCTCCGAGACCTCTATCGAAATCTCATAGGGGCGGACATAGGAGACAAAAACCTGCGACACTTGGTTAAACGCCAGCAAGTCGCTGCGGATGTTTTCTCCCACTTCTTTCAGCGTCCGCTCATCGGCATGACCAAACACTGCAATCTGTAAAACATGGGTTAAAATCGTCACCTGCTGAGTGATCGGGCGGTCGGCATCGACAGGAAAACTATCGATGGCGTCAACCTTGGTCTTAATATCGTTCAGCGCTTTCACCTTATCGGTGTCGGCAAATAACTGCACCATTACCTGACAATAACCCTCCGATACCGTAGAGGTGACTTTATCGATACCGTCGATGCCGACAATCGACTCCTCAATTCGGACACAGACGGTCTGCTCCATCTCAATCGGTGAGGCACCGTTATAACGAACACCGACCGCAATCATATCCGGATCGATATTGGGAAATTCCTCCTGGTGTATCATCGGCAGAGCCATCAACCCCGAGATAATAAGAATGAACATTAATAGGTTGGCGGCAACCGTGTTATCGATAAACCAGGTAATGACCGATCTCATAAGGTATCACCGGTAACCAACGCGGGAACCAACGCCTCAGCCTTGGCCGGAGCCGTCTGCGGTAACTCCGCATCAACAATCAGCGGCTGTGCACTGTGATTATCCTCGACGACCATCAACGGATTGATTTGCATTCCTTGCACCACGATTTGCATGGCGGTTAAACACACCTTCTCACCGGCCTCTAAGCCGCCGCTGATGATGACGCTGTCCTGTTGGATACGGAGAATATCGACGCGGCGAAAACTCACACGATTTTGCTCATCAACGACTAACACTTCATTTTTGTTGCGAATCGCCGAGCGGGGTAGCTCGATGACATTATCGACGGTACGGCCGTGTATATAAGCATCGACAAACAATCCAACGAGTAATGCTGGGCTGTTATCGGCAACCTGCACCGGATTAACACTGGTATTTTCTACCCGTACCACACCGTAAAACATCCGGCTGCGCTCATCGATCTCTGCCTCGGTGCGTACCAGCCGCCCCTGCCAGGCAAATGGTAGGCCAGCGTAATTGGCGGTAACATCGACAATCGGCGTCTGCGACGGTTGTAGCAGGCCGCGGGCATCGGAGGGAAGATCTAAATAGGCAAACTGACGGTTGGCTATCGGCAGGCGGATCTCAACAGCGCTGCTGTCATAGACCGTCGCCACAGCCTCACCGCGGGAGACAAACTGACCGGCATCGACATGCTCGCTGCGCACACGGCCATTATAGGGGGCATGTATCTCGGTTCGCTTAATATCCAATTTAGCCTGCGCAACATTGACCTTGGCCTCTCGCAACCCAGCCTCAGCCAATCGGAAGCGGCTGCGTGCATCATCGAGTTGCGCCTGACTGGCCAGGCTTTTTTGTCGCAGTTTATCCTGACGACCGAACTCCTTCTCGGCATATTCATGCTCTACCTCGGCACGAATCAAGCCGGCGGTGGCACGCTCCAAATTGGTTTGATAATCGCTGTCATCGATCCGTAGCAACAACTCGCCGCTGTCGAAGTGACCACCACTGACCAGGGCCGGCGCCACCCAGACCACCTTGCCGGCCACCTCTGAGGTGAGCTGACTCTCAACACTCGGCGCCACAACCCCTTGGGTCTGCACCTTTAACTGCATCGATTTAGGAGCAACCTCGGCCACCCGCACCGTAATGATATTGCGTTTAACCTCTCGGGGCTGCAATTGTGGCTTGGTGGCCATCAGCACCACCGACACCAAAACAGAGAATAAAAGCACAGCTACCACAACCAGAATTTTCACTGGCACCAACGCCACTATCTTATTCACACCACACACCCTAACCGATTACTCGGATTGTTTATTCATTATAATTATCGACAACAGTCATCGTATTTTCTGACCAGGGCAACATCATACGGTAAAGCGGCATAGGCGACGATAGTGTTTTATGCCAACTTCATTGACATAACTAACGCAAAAACCATGGCTGGCGGAGATTTGAGCGTGAAAAGCCCACTTTTCTGTTACCCCTAGGTTAATATAGGTAACACATTGATGCGTGTCAGTTACATTCCGCTCAAGTTTCGTGACAATTCACCCACTATAGGTAGCTCTACTTAGTTAGACGCTTTTATTCCGTCAACGATAAGGCTAAGATACGCGCACTATTAGTGATAATGATAACGGAGCAATAGCTGTGAGAAGTGTACGTAGACATGAAGCAGAGTCAGAAGAAGCAGACATTGATTTAACACCAATGCTCGACGTTGTATTTATCATGCTGATTTTCTTTATCGTTACAGCCTCTTTTATCAAAGAATCTGGTATTGAGATCAGCCGCCCTGACGCCAACCAAGCAGAAGCAGCGCCCAGCGAAAGCAAAAACATTGTTGTTATGGTAACTGCCAGCGATGAAATTTGGATGGAAAATCGCCGTATCGACCAACGTGCCGTTCGCGCCAACATCACCAAACTACGCGCCGAGAACCCAGAGGCCGCTGTGATTATCCAGGCACATAATAAGTCTACCGCCGATGTCTATACACAGATTGCCGATGCCGCACGCTCTGCCAATATATACAGCGTATCGCTGGTGATCAAAGAAGATTAATCGAGCGATTATTGCCGACAAAAACCGAGCCTTGCTCGGTTTTTTTATGCCTATTCATCACCGTCGACCGACAGCAGAGCGAATATCAACCATGGCCGCCAACTCTCTAACCTATTCCCTATTGCCGACCTTAGTACTGACACTCACCATAGCCGTTAGCCAGACGACAAACAGCGCCGAGATCGACAGCTATACCGGCCGTCACCTGCTGACCGAAGATGCCCAGATTGCCCTCAACCAAGAGCTTAATCGTCGTTTCAAGTTTGGCATCGCCGGCGCCAACCAGGCCATGGCCGAGGCACAGACAGGTTGCGATACAGACAAACTCTACCAACAATTACGCTACGCCTTCGCCGGCAACAAAGACGCACTGGTAGGCAATGACATCGTTAGCCAACTCAGCGACGACAGCAATATACCCAGCGTCATCGTGCAGCGGCCGGATTCGGTCTACCGTGACATTTCATTGATCAGCGGCATCGACCTCTATACCGGCGGCCTCGGCGCCATTATCGACATCAACGGAAATATCATCGGGGTCGATAAAATCGGCCATTTTTTGGCTCAGGGCTGGGATTATTTTCAGGCCATCGAAGTCGAGGGCGGCAGCCTCGACGAGGCCATGCAGTGGGGCGAAAAAACAGAGGCCAGCTACTATGGCCTATGGACGACCGGCTTGTTCTCCCACGCCGACCTAACGGCCAACTTTAATGGCTACCGTTTTTGGTTAGCGCTATTATCCCCCGACAGAGACCCCTTAAACGCCACCGCCAGCGCCTATCTGCACTGTGACAATCAGCAGTGGCTGATCAACCGGCCGTTGGATATTGCCGATTATATCGATGGCGCCTGGGACGAGGCTAATAATTGCCTCGACTTTGCCAGCGATGCCATTGCCGATGGTGTGCAACACAATATCGATGCGTTGCAGCTCACCCGCGAGCAATCGACCTGCCCGATTAAGCCGCAGCGCTGTCAACTGGCGGTCAAAAAATATGGCGACTACAGCGCGATGCTGTTGCATCCGCGCTGCCAACACGCCGTCTCGCCAGACTAACCATCGGCCCTCGAACCGGTTGAGCGCTTTGAGACTACAATGCATTAGAACAATGGTTTAACGCATTAAACAATGTTCACACATTGTCACAAAAAGCCGCTTTGTGATTACAATACCGCCGTCAACAGTGACAAAAAACACGAGGAGTTGAGCACGCATGCAGTGGAGAAACAATCAACAACGCTGGGGGATGACGGCAATATTTCTGCACTGGCTGGTCGCCATTGCAGTCATCGGTCTGTTCGGCCTCGGCTGGTGGATGACCGGCCTCAGCTATTACGATGTCTGGTACAAGCAGGGCCCTTACATCCACAAAAGCATTGCCCTGATTCTGTTTGCCGTCGTCATCGGCCGTATGGTGTGGCGCAAGCTCGACCCACCTCCAGCACACAATACACACCATGCCCGCTGGGAAATTAACATCGCCAAAATCACCCACGGTGCGCTATACCTATTACTGCTTATTATTTTCGTCAGTGGCTATTTGATCTCCACCGCCGATGGTCGAGCCATCAGCGTCTTCGATTGGTTTGAGGTACCGGCAACTATCCAAGGTATTACCAACCAGGAAGATATTGCCGGCGCCATTCACTGGTACGGGGCCTGCGTACTGATGACGACAGTGGGGCTGCATGCCCTCGGCGCGCTCAAGCATCAAATTATCGACAAGGACGGAACGCTTTCGCGTATGTTCGGTCTAGTCAACAAGCGTTAGCATTTAAGCTATCTTCAACCACTTTATTAATGACAGAGAGAGCACCTATGAAATTGAACATTGCCAAACCACTGCTACTATCCAGCCTTATGCTACTCACGCCATCACTATGGGCCGATAGCTACAAGATCGACACCGAGGGTGCTCACGCCTCGGTTGAGTTCAAAATCAAACACCTGGGTTATAGTTGGTTGGTCGGCCGCTTCAATACCTTCGACGGTGAGTTTAATTACGATGCCGCCACGCCCGGCGACGCCACTGTCAACGTCACTATCGATACCACCAGCATCGACTCCAATCACGCCGAGCGCGATAAGCACTTGCGTGGCAAAGACTTCTTAAACGTCGCCAAATTCCCTAAGGCCGAATTCAACAGCCAGTCGTTTACCGACCTCGGCGATGGCAAGGCTACACTGATTGGCGAGCTAACCCTGCACGGCGTGACCAAGGCCGTCACCATCGATGTGGTGAAAATCGGCGAAGGCCAGGACCCTTGGGGCGGCTATCGCCTAGGCTTTGAAGGCACAACCAGCATTGCGCTGAAAGACTTCGGCATCGATTACAACCTAGGCCCAGCCTCTACCCACGTTGAGCTGACGCTAAATGTTGAAGGTATTAAGCAGTAAAACACTACTCTTGTGTTAGATAAAGCCAGCGAGAATCGCAGACTGGTGCGTCTCGCCGACTACCCGGCACTCATTATTATCGAGTGCCGTTAGAACCCCACCCCCGCTTATAGGTCTCTCCATCGATATTTCTTGGCAATTGCTGACGCTGTTTAGCCTACTCGGTTTTATCTCTGGCTTTTTAAATGCCATCGCTGGCGGTGGCGGGCTTATAACTCTACCGATTTTATTGTGGGCTGGGCTGCCGCCACTGCAGGCCCTGGCCACCAATAAGTGTCAAAGCGTCTTTGGCACGCTGTCGTCCTCGCTTCATTTTTTTCAACAGGGCTTTATTGACCTCAAACACCTGGCCCCGGCGATGATATTAGTGGTGGTTGTCAGCGCGGCATCGACCTGGGGGGTACAGCAGCTACCCGATCAAGCACTGCAGCAATTACTGCCCTACGCCCTGATTGGTATTGCGCTTTATACTTGGCTGTCACCCCATATTGGCGACAGCGATCACCCCGCCAGGGTGTCACATAGGACATTCACCGTCATCGCCGGCTGCGGTGTCGGCTTCTACGGTGGCTTCTTCGGTCCCGGCATGGGCGCGGTAACTGCCTTGCTGATTGCCAGTTTGCTCGGTTACAATCTTAGTAAGGCAACAGCTAATGCCAAGCCTTTGGTTTTGCTCAGTAACCTTTCATCGTTAGTGGTGTTTATCGGCAGCGGCCACGTGCTCTGGACGATTGGCCTGACAATGGCCTTCAGCCAAATTATTGGCGCCAGAATTGGCTCAACCGTAGTCATCCATCATGGCAGCAGAGTGATTAAACCCCTGCTGCTGCTGGTCACAATTGCCATTGCCATTAATTTACTGCTCAACACTGCTTCATAGGAGCTCCCCATGGAGAACTTGACCACACTTACCGGCTTTTTTGGCTGGACGGCCATCATCAACCTCGCCATTTACCTGGTCACCGCCCTCGCCCTGGCCGTGTTCAAAGACAGTATTAAACAGCTACACGCCCAGTTAACCGGCGTTGCCGTCGACCAACTCGACAGTCTCTACTTTCAGTATCTGGCACAGTACAAGCTAGCCATTGTTATTTTTTCTCTCACGCCTTATTTGGCACTGAAACTGATGGCGGGTTAAGCGACGAATGTATTGTCGCGACACTGGTCCCACCAGCGCCGCAGCCGATGCTCTGACCGTCACTACCACGGCTGACCTGTAGCAGCAGTGCCGCGCTTTACCTTAAAAATGATATGATATATCATACATACAATTATCCCACCGCCAGAGGCCTGCCCGATGCTTAAACAGTGCTTTATAACTATTGGTCTGATTATCAGCGCATCCTCGCTGGCCGACAACAATGCTCATCAAAACCACGGTGACCATCATCACAGCGCCAGCCAGCCTGCTGGCAACCAGCAGCCTCACTTGCACGGCACCGCAGAATTAACCCTGGCCTTGGAGGCCAACCGACTGGCAATCAGCCTAGCCTCTCCGGCGGCCAATATTGTTGGTTTTGAGCATACAGCATCATCCGAGTCACAAAAACAGACTGTTGCACAGGCTAAATCGCTACTCGAAGCGTCCTCAGATATGTTCACGTTCTCCGGCGGTGAATGCCATCTCAGCCAGGCTGCAGCGGATATGTCAGCATTAACCGAGCGTGACGAGGATGAACACCACCAGCACCACGATGAGCACCAGAACAATCACAGCGAAATCAACGCCAGCTATTTTTTTGAGTGCCAGCAGGGTCAAAAATTACAGACTGTAACCGTTAATCTTTTTCACTATTTTACCGGCCTCGAAACCCTCAATGTCAGCTGGCTTACCGATCACCAACAGGGCGCCAGTGAATTAACCGCCAACTCCCGTGTTATCCGCCTCAGGTAAGCTTTATGAATAATCTACAGGCTATTATCAGCCATGCGGAAAACAGCTGCAAAGCCCATGGCAGCAGACTGACCCCCAAACGGAAACAGATTCTATCCGGGCTATTACAGTCGGATCGCGCCATGTCGGCCTATGAATTGGTCGATTATTGTAAAGGGGAATATGGCGAATCACCGCCGCCGATGTCAGTCTATCGTATTCTCGATTTTTTACAGAGCGAGCACTTGGTTCACAAACTGAATTTGGCTAATAAATACATTGCCTGCGCTCATATCACCTGCGATCACGACCACGGTGTGCCGCAATTTTTAATTTGTGGCCGCTGTCAACGGGTCGAAGAAATCACCGTCGGCAAAGCCACCATCGACAGCTTAAAACACAACGTAGAAGACGCCGGCTTTTACCTGGCCAGCCCACAGCTGGAAATGGACTGCCTGTGCAAAGCCTGCCACGACAACCCCGCCTAAAAAATCCTATTAAGACGAGTACTATGAAAAATATTCAAACCCTTGCCGATACAGCAGCCATCAGCCTGTCCCTAGCATGCACTGTCCACTGTCTGGCACTGCCCTTCATTATGGTATTTTTACCCGCGCTGAGCGCGGCCAATTTGGCCGACGAATCCTTCCACCAGTGGATGTTGATTGCCGTTATTCCGACCAGTTTTTTGGCGCTGGCCTTAGGCTGTAAAAAGCACCGCCACTACAGAGTACTGGTGCCGGGCATTGCCGGCATCAGCCTATTAGTATTGGCTGCCACACTCGGTCACGACTTGCTTGGCGAACGCGGTGAGACAGTCCTGACGGTGTTGGGTGCTTGCATTATCGCCGCCGGCCATTATTTCAATCATCGACTGTGTCGCCAAAGTCGCTGTGCCTGTCATCACTAGATGGCAACCAGTGGGGATATGCCGACACCCTGCTAATGAATACATGCTCAAAGCATCCGATAAACTTTTTTTAAAAAACAGTTCGCCGCCATGAAAAACAGTGCCAAAAAGCTTAACGCCATCCCAACCAATATCATTACCGGTTTTCTCGGTGCGGGAAAAACCTCGGCTATTTTACACTTATTAAAAGCCAAGCCCGCCGATGAACGCTGGGCGGTACTGGTCAATGAATTTGGTGAAATTGGTGTCGATGGCAGTTTATTCCAAGGCCAGCACAGCGAACAGCAGCAGGTGTATATCCGAGAAGTTGCCGGTGGTTGCATGTGTTGCGCCGCCGGTCTGCCGATGAATATTGCCCTGAGTCAACTACTGACACGCGCCAGACCTCACCGACTATTGATCGAGCCCTCAGGCTTGGGCCACCCGATTGAGGTGCTGGCAGCACTGAGCACCGAGTATTACCGGGAGGTGCTATCAGTCGAGAAGATCTTAACCTTGGTAGATGCCCGTAAACTCTCCGACGAGCGTTATACCGGGCATACAACCTTTAACCAACAAATTGCCATTGCCGATGTGATTGTGGGCAATAAACAAGACCTCTATCAAGACCAACACAAGACGCAACTTGCTCAGTATGTCAAAGCCAAGGCTTGCTCTGAGGTGAAGATTGTATTGACCGAACAGGGGCGACTCACCACGGATTTATTACAGGGGGGGACCACGACGACAATCGACGCCGCCGCCCATCAACACCAGCAACAACCTCGTGACACCTTGGACGAAAGCCCTCTGCCCGCCTGCGGATATATCAAGGCGGAGAATAAGGGCGACGACTTTGGCAGTATTGGCTGGCGCTTCGAACCAGAAAAACTGTTCAACCGAGACCGGTTATTAGCCTTTTTAAACGGCCTCGAGGTCGAGAGAATGAAGGCGGTCTTTATCACCGAACAGGGTATTTATGGCTACAACCTGACCAGCGATGCGTTGACAGAGGTTGAATTGGATGACTGTATGCAAAGCCGTGTGGAAATTATTGCCAGCGAATTCTTGCCCTCTTGGGAACAGCAACTGCTGGCCTGTATTGAGCCAGCAGATTAACCACGCTAGTCTTCGTAATACTCTAAGGTCGACACATCCATGGTATAGGCTGCCGTTGCCATATCATTCTGTATCAGGTTGGTTTGCAGTACGCCGGACACCCAAAATGGCTTATACAGCGCATCAAACTTGAAGCCCTCGGAGGATTTTACGTAAACAATTTGATTCGGTGGCGGCGGCGGAACGTGGATACAGGCACCAAAAAATGGCACGATAAAAAATTCGGTAATTAATTGCTCACTGTTATATTCCAACGGCACAATAAAACCTGGCAGGCGAACGGCAACACCGTTCATCTCCGCTTTAATCGCCGTGGAGACCAGCGCCTGTTGATAGCGGTCATCCGCCGCCGCTGTAATCGTCGCCTGCAGCTGATTACTCATTTGATCTTCCGGCGAGCCATCGGCAATCTCATCCAAATAGTCGGGGGGGCTTAACAGAGCATCCAGATCGTCCTGCGGAATCAAATCCACCCACTCGATGGTTTTAAAATCACCAGGTTTGGTTGTTTCAGAAAGCGTGGCCTCGGCATGCGCCACTCCGCCAGCCAGGCAGGTCAGATACAAACACACGATCACACGCCCGGTCACTTGCCACCTTTTTTCTGTCTTCAATTTTTTCACCACACTATTTAATATCGAACGCCTCAATGATACGATGTATCATTGCGATTTGACAAGCGATTACCGAAGGCTGCCATGACGATTCAATTAACCGATGTGCTTTTTGCCTACCCTGAAACAGCGCAGCAGACGGTGCTCGACATCAAGTCTATGTCGGTCTCTGCCGGCGAGCAGGTGTTTATTCATGGTCCCTCTGGCGGCGGAAAATCGACGCTACTGAATCTATTAAGCGGCATGATCCAGGCAGACAGCGGCCAGGTCTCGGTGCTCGGAAAACGGCTGGATAAGATGACCAGCCGACAGCGCGACCGCTTTAGAGCCGATCATATCGGCTATATTTTTCAGCAATTTAATCTTATCCCCTATCTTGATGCCATCGATAATATTCAACTGGCGCACCATTTTTCGAAGCGTCAATCAGCCTCATCTTTAACCGACGAGATCGCAGCGTTGCTGCTGAGCTTTCGTATCGATCAAGCCGATTGGCATAAACCGGTGTCCAAGCTCAGTATCGGCCAACAACAACGCATAGCCATTGTCAGGGCCATGATCAATAAGCCCGAGTTACTGATTGCCGATGAACCCACCTCATCACTGGATCAAGACAACCGGGATAACTTTATGGCTGAGCTGATGACAGTTGTTGCCGAACAGAAGACCACACTGCTTTTTGTCAGTCATGACATGTCTTTGGCCAGCTACTTTGATCGCCACGCAGCCCTGTCGAGTATCAATAATCGGGGAGACCTGTGCTGATGTTTTTTCGGCTGGCTTTAAAAAGCTTATTTAACCGCAAGGGATCTGTTGTTCTCACCGTTCTTGCCATGAGTGTTAGCATCTTCGTCATGTTGGGTGTCGAACATATTCGCAGCCAAACCAAGGAAAGCTTTAACAGCACCGTATCCGGTGTCGACCTGGTCGTTGGTGCCAGGACCGGCAGCCTCAACCTATTGCTCTATTCGGTTTTTCGTATCGGTTCGCCCACCAACAATATCAGCTGGCATACCTACCAAAACATCACCGAACAGCCAAATATCGCCTGGTCGATCCCTCTCTCTCTCGGTGACTCCCATAAAGGCTACCGTGTCATGGGCACCAATACCGATTATTTCAAACACTTCAACTATGGCCGACAAAGGCCGCTCGTGTTCACTGAGGGCAAGCCGTTTGCCGATATCTTTGATGTGGTTGTTGGCGCAGAGGTGGCGACAAAACTGGGCTATTCCGTCGGCGACAGCATCATCTTATCGCACGGCCTTGGCAGCACCAGCTTCAGCCACCACGACGACAGGCCATTCACCGTGGTCGGCATATTGGCGTCCACCGGAACACCGGTAGACCAAACCCTGCACGTCAGCCTCCAGGGCATAGAGGCGATTCATATCGACTGGCAGGGCGGGGGGAAAGCAGCCGGTAGCACTCTTACCCCCGAGCAGCTGCAATCAATGACTCTGACCCCATCCACGATTACCGCGGTGCTGTTAGGCCTGGACTCCAGAATGGCAACATTCCGAGTTCAACGAGAGATTAACAATTATCGCCAAGAGCCACTGACGGCTATTTTACCGGGCGTCGCACTGGCCGAACTGTGGCAGATGATGGGCTTATTAGAACATTCACTGCGGCTGATTTCCGGCCTTATTATGGTGGCTGCACTACTGGGATTAAGCGCTATGATGCTGGCCTCCATCAGAGAACGTAAAAGTGAAATACATTTGCTACGGATCATCGGTGCCTCGCCGATGTTTCTCTTTCTATTGATCGAAATGGAGGCACTATTAATCAGTGCTGTCAGTATCGTGCTGGCGACGGGCGGTCTTTATGTCGGCCTGCTGTTGACCGAGGGAATGCTGGCATCGCACTTTGGCCTACATATTGGCACCTCTATTATTTCAAACAGCAGTCTGCTCTTTATTCTGTTGATTGTCAGCGCCACGATTGTGGCCGCGGCGCTGCCTTCTTTCCTCGCCTATAAACATGCTAAGGTTAGTCAATAAATTGATCGCGTTTTTTCAGGGTTATCAGGCATGACTACGCGCCCAGCATGGATAAAACGTCACCGTCAGGATAATAATATGAAGATAGTGAATGCCGCGGTCAGTGTATTAATGTTGGCCAGCCTAAGCCAGGTGGCGACAGCCGCCAGTGCCGGCACCGGTGGCCTGAGCACTGCATTTTCAAAAAATTCGACCAGTATTGGTGTCGCCCTGGGCTCGGGCAGCGCCTTCGACGATGACTACCTTATTCTGGGCGTCAGCGCCGGTTATTATCTGTTCAATGGCCTGGAGCTGGGGATAGATGTTCAGCACTGGTTTTCCGGCGACCCATCGATTACCAAGGTCAGCCCCAAGATCACCTATGTCTTCACCCAACCCGACGTGATCAAACCCTATTTAGGGATGTTTTATCGTCGCTCGTTCTACGGCGACTATCAGGGCATCAGCATTGATGATGAGAATTCCTACGGCTACCGCGCTGGGGCTTATTTCAACACCGACAGCCGGGTGAATATTGGCGGCGGTATTGTCCATGAGAAATATACCGACTGCAGCCGCTTTTACGACTGCTCTACCACCTATCCGGAATTACTCTTTACCGTCAGTTTCTGATCACCGCGTGCACACCCCAGCCCCTATTGATAACGAGCCCAGCACTATGCCCAACCTCCATATTATCGAGGGTGATATCACCCTGGCCACCGTCGATGCCATCGTCAACGCCGCCGACCCAATGCTGCTCGGTGGCGGCGGTGTCGACGGCGCTATTCATCAGGCCGCAGGGCCGACGCTGTTATCGGAGTGCTTAAAAATAAAGGCGGTGAGAAAGATTCGCTGCCCGGTCGGTGAGGCGCGGATCACCGCTGCTGGCAACCTGGCATCGCGCTATGTGATTCACACCGTCGGGCCAAAATATCACCGCGAGGAGCAGCCGCAAAAACTGCTGGCCGCGGCCTACCGACAATCGCTGTCGTTAGCACTGGAAAATAACTGCCAATCGATAGCCTTTCCCGCCATTTCCTGCGGCGCTTACGGCTACCCGATACGGGAGGCCGCCGAGGTTGCAATACAGACATGTCTGGCGGACGAATTTAAAAATATCGATATTCTGTTCTATCTCTACGGCCAGAAGAACTACAGCATTTGGCAGTCGGTACTCGATAAAAAGAATCGTTAGGCACTAATAGTTGCGCGGCTAATCGCCCACCTCAACCTCACCAGTCATGGCCTTGACCACACTACGCAGCTGCTGCAACAGCCATCGATTGGCCGGGTCCTGATCGAAGGCCTTCGACCACATCATGTAGACAGGGACTCGGGGCACGTCGATGGGAAAGGGATAGACATCCAGCCCCAATGCCTCGGCATAACGTGAGGCCAGGTGCTGGGGGACCGTGGCGATGTATTCGCTGCTGGCCACCGCCGCCAGCAAGCTGATGTATTGGGTGACCTGTACACCGATTTTCCGCTCTTGCATCTGAGCCGAGCCGAGGATTTTTTCCAATGGCAGCAACCGACCCTGATGCGGTAAAACGGCGTGGGTGGCGTTAAAAAAATCCTCGATGGTGATCGCCTTTTTTATCCTCGGGTGCTGTTTCTTCGCCACCACCATCAGCGTTTCTTCGGTCACCACCTCGCAGTGGATTCTGTCATCCTTGACCGGAAAAGCATCGAGCATCACATCGGCCTGGGCATGGATCAGCGGTGTGGCGGAATTATCTAAAATAGTCTGCAGGTTATAGCGAATCTGCAGGGCATCTCGCTCAACGTTTGCCAGCAGCTCGGGCAGCACTACAAACTCGAAATAATCACCGCTGATAATACTAAAGCTATGGGGATGGGCGCTGGGGTCAAAGCTGTTTTGCTGGCTTAAGCCCTGGCGCAGCTGAGACAGCCCCGCCTGTATATCGTGATACAACACCTCGGCCTTGGGTGTCGGCACCACCCCTTTACTGGTGCGAACAAACAAAGGGTCGTTGAGTGTGTCCCGCAGGCGTTGAACCGCCGCACTCATCGCCGGCTGGCTCATCGCCAACCGCTGGGCGGCCTTGGCGTACTGGCCTGTCTCCATCACCGCCTCAAAAATCGGCAGTAGGTTCAGATCGATCGATCTCAAATTCAGCTTCATGGAAGTTACTTATCAGGAATATCGATTATCAATATAAATTATTGTTCCCTACTATGGTAGTCACAACAACCAATAACAATGATGTGATCTCTTATGGAACAATTACTCAGCGCAATCGTCCTGGTTTTTATCGTGCTCGCCGCGCTCTGGGAACTGGCCAGCGGCCGCAATAAAGACGGTAAGAAAACCAAACAAGATTGGTATATGGCATTTTTAACCACCGCCATGATGCTACTCGTACAGCGGCCACTGCTGGTCATTGCCATCTCGCTAATCATGATAACGCTGTTTCCCGCCAGCGCCGGCAGCCTGGCCTGGCTCCAGCAGGACTACTTTTGGTGGGCGCTGATCGGCTTTTTTTGTATCGAGGAATTCCTCCATGGCAGCGCCCATTTATTTGCCCACGCCAGACGGCCTAAGCTAAAAGCGCTGCAGTGGATTCAAGCGTTTTATAAAATGAATCACCGCCCTCATCATTTGTCTGGCGGCACCGATAACAAGGGACAGGTGTCGGTTACTCAGACGTTTATTAACGGCTGGGCATGGTGGTTTATTTTACCCAACTACTGGTTTCAATTAATCACATTGTATTTTGGTTTAACCGAGGTGTTTTTAGTGGCGACGGTGTTTAAAGGCCTGTGGTCGGCACACACCCATGTGAACTGGAATTACGATTTGTATTTTCTCAACCACCACAACAAATGGGTACGCCGTATCATGTGGGGGCTGTGCCATGTGATCACCTTTCCCACCCAGCATCATCAGCATCACTCGCGCAGTAAAAACTCGGCGAAAAACGTCACCGCCACCCTGGCCATCTATGATTGGTTGATCTTTAAAACATTAGCGATCGAGACCAGCAAACCGAAAATCTATGGCTGGCGTCAATCGGAAGAAGAAGCCAACAGCGTGCTGAAGCGTTACTTTAATATCAATATTAAAAAGTATATGCCAGACCGTTAAGTCGCTATAAATATACGGTAAGCAGCTCTCTTGCCCTAAAAAAAATCACTGCGGCGATGTTGATCATCACCGCCGCAATGATTTTAATCTCTTTTAACGACAGGGCTCAACATCGGGTCGCACTCAATAATTTTTACCATTCGAGGGCGCTAATACCCCGATGGCGGCCCCGATGACTGTAAAATTTTTCAATTGTATTTGGGCTGGCCTGGTCTCAATGCTAAATTAGCAACGCGACACATCGTCTGTCGCCGCTATTTTTAACGACTCGAAAAAATAATCGCCACCTTGGATAAGAGCGAACCACCATGCCAGAGATGAAAGTACGCAAGATTGATTTTCAATTTACCGATGACATCCCCTTTCAGTGGAATCCGGGCAACCCTTACTGGGGCAATTTCATCAACTTCGCCGCCTTTGTTGCACCGGCCTTTGAACGCTATTTTATTCGGGCCACCCGCGCGGCGATGCCGAGAATCAGCAATGCAGCAATAGCCAAGGATGCCGACCTTTTTTGCCTGCAGGAAGCACAGCATTCAAAACATCATCTCGCCCACCTGAAGATGTTAACCACTAAAAACCCTGCCCTAAAAGACGCTGGGCTTGCCGTGGCCAAGTCCTATGAGAATTTACTGGCCAGAATTTCATCTCGCCTACGCGGCCATTGTGGAGCTTTGCTTCGGCCCCTTTGCTCAATTTGTCGTCGACAATAGAGAGACCCTATTCGTCGACGCTGACCCACGAGTCGCCTCGTTCTTTTTATGGCACATGGTGGAAGAGTTTGAACACCGCAACGCCGCCATCGATATCTACAATGATGTGGTCGGCAGCTATTGGTTCCGGCTGAAAACAGTGCCCAAGGTGATCAAGCACCTGGCCGAGATCAATACTATTATCGAGACCGCCTTTCAACAGCATTGCCCGCCACAGACAGGGCAGGTGGCGCTGTGGAAGACCGCACCATTCTTTAAGCACGTACCGCTAAAAAACCGTATGTCCACCCTCTATCAACTGAGCTGTACACTGCTGCCCTACCACAGGCCTGACAGCTTACGGCAGCCTGAATGGGTTGGTCAGTGGGTTGCCGATGAGGCTGCCGGTGTTGATATGACAACTTATTACCCCTAGTCTTTGACGGTATTGCTACCAGCTCACACATCTGGCAGGCATATCGACGATAATTTTGTTAGGCTGAATAGATAACACGGCAATCAGCAACAGAGTCAGCACACTGGATTAACGAAACACATGAAAGAGGGCTTTAAGGTGCAGGAAAAAATAACGACAATCGTTAACTACCTCAATGAGGTAAAGACACGCTGCACCTTTAATGCCGCTGCAGAAGCACTGGGCATTACCCCCCACGCGCTGAAGAAACAATTAGGCGAGCCGCGTCCAGAAGCCTCCTGGTTGGTTAGCCCAACCACCGGCGACCCCATTCGCTACACCGACAGCGAGAAACACCCGGAGCTGTATCGCACCACCCGCATTATTACTTCGGCAAAGGTATTAAAGCGTAATCTTGATCTGACATAGCCGGCGCCGTTTCTGCGCGAGGCTGTCGATAGGTGTCACAGTCGCCTATCGGTGGTTGCGGATATCTTACTGCGCGGCGTTCTTCAACAACTCTTTTAAGCGATCCACCTCAACCCGATACTCTGCCAACGATTGAGCGCTGATATTATCATGGTCTAACCGATCCAAATACGACCGTGCCTGACGCGCCCAACTTAATCTGGCCTCGGTCATTTGATTGACAAACTTAATGGTTAACACATGCAGGTGGCCGGTGGCTGATGTCGCCCACGTTTGCTGCTCCAGGGTCTGCTCACAGGTATCGATGGTAATCTGTAAGTCTTGCAGGGTTTGCTGCTCTATTCGATCAACCAAGGCATGCGTCAACCCAGCCTCGCCAATATCTGAAAAAGCCAATTGCAACAGTGTTTCGTACTCGATGCGCATGGTATGGGCGCTGCTCTTCAGCCACGTCTGTAACGCCTGCCTACCCTGCTGATTAATACGGTACACACGGCGTTTTCGCCCCCCCTGCTGTTGCTGCTCGCTGTCGGCAAGTTGGTGCTTTTCGAGGTTTTTGATTTCGGTATAGATACGACTCTCTACCCGCGGCCAAGAGGCGCGGACAATACTGCCCTGCATGACCTTATTCAGCTCATAGGCCGACCAATCACGATAATTGAGAAACCCAAGCAGGGCAAAAGAGGTGGGGGTTAATTTGCTCATGACTTGACTATAGTCCTACATGGAGTATGTTAATACTCCAACATAGAGTATCTATACTCTAATTATATACAGCTGCCAGCCCCTGTTGGCAAGTAGGGAGATCAGGATGAAGAAGTTTGTCATAGCCGTTGTCGCCATCGTCGCCGTGGTTGCGGGTTTACTGCAGGTTGAGGTGGTGCGCAACGGCATTGTCGCCATGGGCTTACCGGATTTTCCCGACTGGCCTGAGCCCCAGGCAACCTTACGCGTGGGCGACAGCGGTAAGATTTATTATCCGACGGCCACCCCCTTTGACTTGGATGTGATCTTCGCCGGCATGACTGAGGCAACCCCCACCACCGGCCTGGGTTATTTCTCCATGCCACAAAATGTTGCTCCCAATACTCAGGTGCCGGCGATGATTTTACTGCCCGGCAGTGGGGGTATTGCACCGGGCCGTGAGCAGGAATACGCGGCGTTTTTAAACACTCTCGGCATTGCCGCCTTTGTGGTCGAATACTACGAGCCCCGCGGCTTGATCAAGGGCACTAATTACATTGTTCGCGTCTCGGGGGTAACAGAGTTCGATATTATCAGCGATGCCTATTCTGCCCTCAAACTGTTGGCCAGCCATCCGCAGATCGATGATCAACGCATTGGCGTCATGGGGTTCTCCTACGGCGGCATGGCCACACGCCTGGCCATGGATGACCGTTTTCGTCAGCAACTGGCGCCGCAGTCCTCGGGCTTTGCCCTGCATGTCGATGTCTACGGCCCGTGTTTTCAAAATTTAAACACCGGCCAGACCAATGGTGCGCCGCTGTTAACTCTGCGCGGCACGGAAGATAAGTCGAATGATTTGGCCGCCTGTAAACTACGTGAGCAGGAGATGCGGAACATCGGTGTTGACGTCGAAACCCATATCTATCAAGGTGCAGGCCATGCCTGGGAAAACTTTGCCCCCCGTGAGATGAAGGACGAATCGCCCTATTTAAGCGGCTGTGAGATCAGCTATGACGAGCAGGGGCTGTCGTACTTAAACGGCGAGCGCATTATGCACTACCCCGCAGACGCCAGCCGAGTAGAGCGCATTACCAAGCGACTATCGAGCAGCGATAAATTTTCGGGCTGCTTAGATTATGGCTATATCGTCGGCAACGATAAGAAAACCAAACAACAGGCCTACAGCGATGTGCAGGCTTTCTTAACCAAGCACTTCTTTTAAAGGGGCAATGCCGTACTCGGCTGTGAGTGCGGCATGACCTTAAGACCCAATGCTCGAGCGGCGAAAGTTAGCCGGCGTCTGACCATTAGACCAACGCTTGAATGCCTCACGAAAACTCCGTACATCGGAGAACCCCATATTCAGTGCGATCGATTCCACCGATTGCGCCGTCGATAACAGCAGCTGTTTGGCCTTGTTAAAACGGTACTCGTCGCTTAACGATTGATAGCTATAGCCCGCCTGGGTCAGGTGACGACGTAGGGTTCTCGACGATTGGTTGAAATGACGGGCCAACTCTTCGATGCTGGCCACACCATCGCGTTGATCGAGGTAATGTCGAATCGCCGCCACCAAACCATAATCAGCCTGCACTGTTTTTAACTGGTTGTAACAAATTTGCGCCATGAGTCGCAGGGTTTGCGGCGCCGCCAAGGGCAGTCGTGTTGCCAGTAATGCTGACTCGAAGATAAAACAGTTGGTCTCGGCCGAGGCCGTTACCGGGCAGCCATAATGCTGCCGATAAGCCGGCAATAATACTGGCGCTATATCTTTTTTCATACTGACCGATGTCAACGTCATTGGTTGCAACAGCAGATCAGACAACAGCCGATACAGCGATGCCATGGTGGCGTCGACCTCCAGTGCCAACGCCGGCTGATCCTCGGTACTGGGGTTGATCCGCCACACCGCTTGCTCGTCGTCACGACGAAGCTCCAACGCCAAGCCGGGGCTGAGAATGGCGGCATAGGTAACCAACAGCTCCAGAGCCTCGCCGAGAGTGTTGCAACTCGCCGCCCCCAGCCCCAGCACACCGTAGTGACTGAGCGTCATTGTCGCCCCGACCCGCAGCCCCAGCAGTGGGTCTGTATTGGCCTGGGCAATTGCCTGATAAAGCCTCAACTCCTGCTCGGTAGTCAGCCGCAGTGCCGGGTTTTCAAAGGCCTTGGGATCGACGCCGGCGGCCATCATCATCGGCCGCGTGGCCACACCCTGCTGGCGCAGGGCGGCAAATAAACTCTGAATTTCAAAGCTGTACCACAGCGCAATAGCCTGCGGATGATCATCATGGGGCATTTTATCACCTTATGTCCGAAATTCTTCCCTTGTTGGCCATATTGTTATCTAACTTAGTGTCACAAGGCAACGTAATCTAGGGTAAATGACTACAGGAAGACGTTGATGACCACGCAGTATGACGCCATTGTGATTGGCGCAGGCCATAACGGTTTAACCAATGCCGCTTATCTCGCCAAGGCCGGGCTGAGGGTACTGGTGCTAGAGAAAAACGACTACATCGGCGGCGCCGCTGTCAGCCGTGAACTCGAACCCGGTTTTTTGTATTCCAACTGCTCCTATGTGTGCAGCCTGTTGCGTCAATCGATTCACCGCGATCTCAACCTGTCCAAACACGGTTTGATGATTGTGCCCTATGGCGGCCAAACCGCCCTCGGCATCCACGGCCAATACCTCGGCGAATATAAGACCGAGGCACTGGCCTATCGTGAGATTAAACGCCACAGCGTCCGCGACGCCGATGCCTACCACCGCTATGAGGCCGACTTACTGCGCTACGCCAAGCTGGTGCGTTTTTTCCTGCTGCGCACACCGGCCGACCCCACCTCGTTCAAACCCCGCGATATCAAAGAGCTCATCGTCATGGGCCAGCAGTTTTTGGCCATGGGCGAGGAGCAAATTTATGAGTTCATGCGTTTTCTAACCATGAGCGCGGCGGATTTTCTCAATGAATATTTCGAGTGTGACTTGCTGAAGGCGCAGCTGGCCACCTCGAGTATTATCGGCACCGCCCTCGGTGTTTACTCACCCGGCACAGCCTATGTGTTATTGCACCATGTGATGGGCGATGTCGACGGGGCTGTCGGCTCTTGGGGCCTGGCCCGTGGCGGCATGGGGGCAATTTCAAACGCCATCGCCGGGGCGCTGAAGGAATACGGCGGGGTGATTCAAACCGCCGCCGAGGTGAAACAAATCATCGTCAAGGGCAGCAAGACCACCGGCGTTGAACTGGCCGATGGCAGCGTCATCGAGGCGGATATTGTGGTCTCGAACCTCGACCCCAAACGCACCTTTACCAAGATTATGGACCGACAAGACATCCCCGCCGACCTGGTCAAGAAGGCAGAAAATTTTAAAATTCGCGGTTCGTCGGCCAAGCTCAACATCGCCCTTAAAGGCATGCCCGACTGGCCCAACCTGCCCGACTGCGACTTGCTGACCAAGGGCGCCTTCTCGTTTATCGACTCGCTCGAATGCCTGGAGCGGGCCTACGATGACTGGAAAAACAATCGCTGGAGTGAACGGCCGTTTATCGAAATGACCCAGTCTTCCTGTTGGGACCCTACGCTGGCCGCGCCGGGACACTATTTTGTCTCCTGCTTTATTCAGTACTGTCCGGCCGAGGTCGAGGGCGGCTGGGACGACGCCAAACGCGAGGCCTTTGCCGAGACAGTCATCAAGCGTATCGAAGAGCACTCCCCCAACTTCCGCAGCCTGATTACCCATATGGAAGTCAGAACACCGTTTGAAATAGAAAACGAGGTCGGTCTCAGCGAGGGCAATATTTTTCAGGGAGAGCTCACCCTCGACCAACTGCTGTTCAACCGTCCCTTTCCTGGCTACGCCCAATACCGCGGCCCGGTCAAAGGCATGTATATGTGCGGCAGCGGCACCCACCCCGGCGGCGGTGTCTCCTCCGCCTGTGGCGCCAACTCGGCGCGAGAAATCTTACTAGACTTAGGGCGCGGCAAGCTTAACGGCGCACTGGTAGTACCCGAGGACACCGACGATGAATAACTACGACGTCATTATTATCGGCGCCGGACACAACGGCCTGGCCTGCTCCATTGAATTGGCCAAAACCGGTAAGAAGGTGCTGGTATTAGAGGCCAACAAACACTTTGGCGGCATGGCCGCCTGTGAGGAATTTCACCCCGGCTTTAAGCGCTCGTTAGTCAATCAACTGTCGCAGCTCAACCAGGCCACCATCGACCGCCTCAACCTCGAGCAACATGGCTACCGCTCAGCGGCAACCGTCGGCACCTCGATTATTGGCGACGAGGGCGGTGATGAGTTTCGACGTATCGACATCAGCCGCCAGGGTATTAACGGCGCCCAGAGCAACGAAAATGACGACTACCGAGCGCTGCGTCGTCTCCTACAAAGATTTGCCAAACTCATGGCCACCACCTGGTCGCAAAAACCACCGCGCATCGGCAGCGGCCAATGGGCAGACAACAAGGCCCTCGGCTTATTTGGCCTCAAGCTGCGGCTGCTGGGCAAGGCTGATATGCGGGAATTTACCCGCATGATTGCCCTGCCAGCACAGGATTTAATGGACGAGTATTTTACCGACCCACTGCTCAAGGCCGGCTTAAGCTGGGACATGGTAATCGGCAATAAACTGGCGCCGCGTTCCCCCAACAACGCCGTACTCAACCTGCTGCACCGCATGGCCGGAGACGACCATCACCTGCCCGCCGAAAACATTCGCATTGCCGCAAACGGCGCCCGCGATTTAACCGATGCCCTGGTCGCCAGTGCCAAGGCCTATGGCGTGACATTGCAGGGCGCCAGCCGGGTGAAGCAGGTGACGGTTGCCGAGCATGCCGTCACCGGCGTCACCCTGCTCGACGGCCAACAGTTCCACGCCAACAACGTGATTGCCAATGCTGACAGCAAGATGGCAGTGATGAACTTGGTCGGCGCCAAACACTTCGATATTCATTTCAGTCATCGTATCAATCGCATTCGCAACCAGGGCATGGTGGCCAAGCTAACACTGGCCGTTAGCCAACTACCGACTTTTCGCGGTTTTCCAGATCTGACCAACAGACTGATCATCTGTCCCAGCATGTCGTATTTAGAGCAATCATTTGATCGGGCAAAGTACGGCGAGTTTGGCGATAAATTTGGCCTCGAAATTTTCACCCCCTCGCTACACGATGCCGCTATGGCGCCAGCGGGCAAACATCTGCTGTCGATTAATGTGCAGTATCTGCCCTATCTAGACGATGAGCAAAACGATGACCAACGTCCGGCCATGTTAGAAAAAATTCTTGCCGTACTCGAGCACTATTCCCCCGGTATTAAAGAGACTATCGAGGCGGCCGAGCTGCTGACACCCCGCGATATCGCCATCGAATACAACAACCTTGGCGGCCACTGGCACCACAGTGAACTGTCTATCGATCAGTGGTGGATGAACCGCCCCACCTACGGCGCCAGCCAATATAAGACGCCGCTGCCCGGCTTCTTTTTATGTGGCGCAGGCAATCACCCCGGCGGCGGCATCATGGGCGCCGCCGGTATCAATGCTGCCAAAGAGGTGCTGGCCAATGACTGAACAAATTGATTTACCGCTACAGGGCACGCCCTTTTTTCAACGTCAACAGGCCCTGTGCCTGGTCAACGAATGGAGCGAGTGGAATGGTTATCGGGTGCCAAGCTACTACTACGATGACCACTTAGAATATGCCGCCAGCCGCAATGCCGCCGCCGTGTTCGACGGTTCGCCAATGAGCAAGTATCAAATCATCGGTGCCGATGCTGAGGCAATGCTCAACCGCATGGTCACCCGCGATGTTTGCAAACAGGGCGTTAACCGCGTCGCCTACAATGTGTTTTGCGATGACAACGGCCGAGTGATTGAAGATGGCACCCTGTTTCGCCTGGCCGAGGACCGCTTTCAATTTTATTGTCAGGCCCCGCTGATGGACTGGCTGCAACTGGCCAGCGTCGGTTTTGACGACCTTGCCATCAGCGACATCAGCGACACACAGGCCCTGTTAGCACTGCAGGGACCGACCAGCTGCGCCATTTTGCAGGCCATGGGGCTCGAAGGTATCGATCAACTCAAGCCCTTCGATATCCGCGAGTGGCCCTATCAAGACGGTACACTACGGGTATCGCGCACCGGATTTACCGGCGATTTAGGTTATGAGTTATTTATTGCACCGGAGTTCGCCTTGGCTCTGTGGGATCATCTTTTTAGTGTCGGAAAGCTCTATGGCATTCAGCCGATGGGCGAGCAATCACTCGATACCGCCCGCATCGAGGCCGGTTTTATTTTACCCGATATCGATTTTCACAGCGCCAGTCACACGGTGCGCAAGGGCTATGATCAATCACCCTATGAGCTTGGCCTGGGCTGGATGGTCAACCTTAAAAAACCGCACTTCAGCGGTAAGCAGGCACTACTCGCCGAGCATACAAACGGCTCTGCCAGAAAATTATTAAAACTCGATATTGCCGGCAATAAACCCGCCGTTGATAGTATTTTATATCGCGATAAAAAGTGCAGTAAAGAGATTGGCTATATTACCTCGACCGCCTGGTCTTCGATTCTGAAAACTAATATGGGTTATGGCTTTATCGAAGCACAGTACAGCGACGGCCCTATCTACGCCGAGATTTACTACCAGCACGAGCTGCGCTGGCACCGTCGCGTGGCCCTGTGTACCGTCAAAGACAAACCGTTTTGGGGACCGGCAAGAGCGCGACAAACCCCACCGCCGAGCTATCTCGACCCGGCACTAACCAGCCTATAGCAACAGGCTACGCCTATCTATCCAGGGGCAACAAACCATGTAATACTTGGCGGCAGGCCGCCGCCACAGCGCTGCGGGTATTACACGTGTTTTGCAAAACGAAATAAACATTATGATGAACTTTATTACCGCGCTTATCCCCATTATGGCGCTTATCATAATGGGCTTTATGCTAAGGCGTAGCAAATTCTTACCGGAACAAACCTGGCCTGGCATGGAAAAGCTGACCTATTTTGTACTTTTCCCCGCGCTGCTGATTAAAACACTGGGGGAGCAATCCCTCGATGGCGCGCCGTGGCCGGCCATGTTAATCGTTATTGTCGGCACAATAATGACCTCGGCAGTGCTGTTGATTGTTTTACGTAAAAAACTATCAAGCAGTAATGCCACCTTCACTTCTATCTTTCAAGGTGGTGTGCGCTTTAACACTTACATCGCCTTTGCCATTGCTCAAAGTTTATACGGAGCAGCAGGCTTGGCCATGAGCTCTGTGGCTGCCGGCTTTATGATTGTGTTAGTTAATTTATGGTGTATCTCTGCCTTTGTCATCTGGGGGAACGCCTCATTTGAAGGCCTGCGGCAGGTGATCAAAGAGATTGCCGGCAATCCACTGATCATCGCCTGCGCCATTGGCTGGTGTTTAAGCCTAAGCGGTATTGGCCTGCCCTTTGTCGTTGGCGACATTCTAGAAATAATTGGCCGCGCAGCATTGCCCTTCGGGCTCTTAGCCGTGGGCGCCGCACTCAAGCTAGAGGGTATTAAAGGCCACGTCGGCCCCATTGTTTTAGCGTCACTGATGCAGTTCGGGCTAAAACCGTTGCTTGCCGCCGCCTTTATCGCTTTTTCGGGACTTACCGGCGTCGCTGCCGCGGTGTTAATCATCGCATTTATGACACCTACGGCACCCTCTGCCTATATTCTTGCTCGCCAATTAGGCGGCGACACTGAAACAATGGCCTCTATTATTACCGTGCAAACCCTGTTGGCATTTCTTATGATGCCAGTGCTCGGCGCGCTGCTGCTTTAACCGTTTATAATCGATCAATACGTTATACTGAGGGCAACACGATTTAAGCCACTATGCACAGGGCAGGGAAACCATGATGTTTAACACCGCTGAACAACAAGGCCAGAATAATTACCGCCTGCTGAATGGCGGCCTCACCTATTCGCTATGAATGCACGCTCAGAGGCGTCATCTCGATCGCTGATTTAGCCGCCAGCAGCTTATTCGCCATCGGTATCACCGCGGCGATCGATGGGCTTGACTAATAACTCACTGCCCTCGGCACCATAGACCTCGACCAGGCTACCCTCAGCCAGCTCGCCATCAGCCTTGATCTTCCAAAAGGTATCGCCAATTTGCTGCCTGCCCATGCCGCCAACAAGGCTCTGCTGCAGAGCAAATCGACGACCGACAAACTGCGAGGTCTTGTGATTTAATTCAGGTTGATCACTGCGGTTGTTAAAGCCTTTAAAAGAACGCCAATAGACGTAGGTTGCAGCGACTGAGATCAAGGCAAAGGCAACCAACTGCGGCTGCCAATCCATGCCCGGTGACAACCAGGTCACTAACGCTAAGGCTAAGCTCGCGATGGCCATGCCAATTAAGAAACCACCGGCACCGAAGACTTCCAGTGCCAGTAGTATCATCGCAAGAATCAACCAGTGGCTGTAAGTGATATGCAGTGCCGTTTCCATTTAAGACTCCTTACCAGACTTAACCTCGTTAAATAACTCGCTGATACCGGCGACGGAACCAATCACATTGCTGGCCTCCAGCGGCATCATAATCACCTTGCTGTTATCCGCAGAGGCAATACTGGTCAGTGCCTCGACATATTTTTGCGCGACAAAGTAATTAATGGCGCGGTTATCACCCTGCTGTATCGCCTGCGATACCATATGGGTCGCCTTTGCCTCAGCTTCGGCTAAACGTTCACGGGCCTCGGCCTCACGCTTGGCCGCCTCGAGTTCACCCTCGGCCTTGAGAATAGCACCCTGTTTCAGGCCCTCGGCTTCAAGGATTTCTGCCGCTCGCTTACCTTCCGCCTCCAGGATAGAGGCACGCTTGTCGCGCTCGGCCTTCATCTGGTTGGCCATCGACTCAACCAAATCACGCGGTGGCGTGATGTCGCGAATCTCGATACGCGTGACCTTCACACCCCAGGGGTCAGTGACCTCATCCACCTTTTGCAGCAGCAGGGTATTAATCTTATCGCGGTTGGATAGCATGTCATCCAGCTCTAACGAACCGAGCACGGCGCGAATATTAGTCATCATCAGATTTTGCATCGCGCGGGTTAAATCACTCACCTCGTACGAGGCCTTAACCGGGTCGAGAATTTGATAGAAACTGACCGCATCGGTGGTCACCATGGCGTTATCCGCCGAGATAACCTCCTGCGGCACCACATCGAGCACCTGCTCCATGATGTTGACTTTTTGGCCGATGGTATCGATAAACGGAATGATGATATGCAGGCCCGGCGGCAGGGTTTTGGTGTATTTACCAAAGCGTTCCACCGTCCAATTGTGCCCCTGAGGCACCATTTTGGCACCGGCAATAACGGTAACGACGGCAAATATCGCCAGAATAATCACTAACATCGAGCCGGCCTCTAACATCACGTTAAGTTCTCCAATCTAAATTCAGTAAGTTCAATAGCTTAAGGCTATTGTTTGGGGGTTATTAAACCATCATGACACCGCTGATACAGAATGACTACCACTATCCGTGCCGGCCCCACTCTATCGGCTGGCACAGTGTCTTTTAACCACTCACTCATTAAGGTTAGCCGCCAATGATATACGTCGCTTTATTAACAATGTTCAACATTGTAGTCGCATCAATTGAGGCATTATTCTATTATCTTCCCCCCTACGGTAAACAGGCGGTTTATTGTAGTCGCAGCGATAACAGTGGTTACCTAATGAATAATAAATACACAGCACTTTTCCTCTCTTTGTCTCTTTGGCTACTCGGTGGCTGTGACAGCCACGAACCAGCCGTCGAAAACCCAGCGCAACAGCTATTGACAGTAGAGACAGTCATACTCCAGCCGCAGTCTTGGCAGGCCAATTTCGACAGCTATGGCTATTTGGAGTCGACCGAGGAGGTTACCATCAGTGTCGATTTCTCCGGCACCGCACGGGAGGTTAACTTCAAAGAGGGGCAGGCGATCAAAGCAGGACAGGTGCTAATCCGCCTCGACGATAGAAAACAA
Organism: Sinobacterium norvegicum; assembly: GCF_923077115.1. Taxonomy (NCBI): domain Bacteria; kingdom Pseudomonadati; phylum Pseudomonadota; class Gammaproteobacteria; order Cellvibrionales; family Spongiibacteraceae; genus Sinobacterium; species Sinobacterium norvegicum. The sequence continues at coordinate 88,167 of NZ_CAKLPX010000003.1, read as the reverse complement.
CAGTTTCGTTATAACAAGGCATTGGCCAATGTCGAGAGTGCGCAATCTCAGGTCGAACAGGCCAGCGCCACTTTTAGGCGCCACCGTGATTTGGTCGCCACCGGCGCCCTGTCTCAAGAGCAATTTAAAGACTCTGAAACCCATTTTGAGCGCTCCACCGCCGCCCTACAAGAATCGCGAGCCGCTCTGGCGCTGTCCCAACAGGAACTGCGTGACACAGTGATTATCAGCCCCGTCGACGGCTTGGTCGCCGACCGTAACGTCGAGCCCGGGCAGACTGTATTACCCGGCGACCAACTGGCTGTTGCCCACGTTACCGACACACTGAGAATGGTGACCTTTATCACCCAGCGTGAGGTCAACCTATTGCATATCGGTGAGCAGGCAGTAATGACCACTCCCGGCGTTGCCGGCCGCGAGTACCAAGCCCGTATCGAGAGTATCGGCAGCTCGGCCGACCCAGCCACTGGCAATTTCACCGTCAAACTGACGGTCAATAACAGCGACCACAAACTGAAGTCAGGCATGTCAGCCAAGGTAAGACTGACAGGCCTTCGCCGTGAAAATATGATCCTGGTGCCCAACGAGGCACTGGTTGATCGCAACCGCCGCCGGGTGGTTTATCGAGTTGAGAACGGCACGGCGATTGAAGTAGAACCGGTGCTGGCCATTCCCGGTCAGGTAACCACACCGGTGCTGGCCGGCATCAACCCCGGTGATCAGATTATTGTCTCGCCACTGGAGCTAATCCGTCACGGCAAGTCCATCGATGCACCGATACCGGCAGAGAAAAATACTGGCGAAATAACAGTAGAATCCTTCCCCGATGAAGCCGCTGACAGCACAGAGCAATCTAACACGTCAACAGAGGGTTAAACGATGAAACAACTCATCGGCTTTTTTGCCCGCCGGCCACTGCTGGTCAATTTAATCTTGGCGCTAATCTTTATGGTTGGCTATATCACCTTATCGAATCAAGAATACAGCTCTTACCCGTCCATGGATCTGGGTAAATTTACCGTCTCTACCTCCCGCCCCGGCGCCAGTGCCGAGGATATTGAGCTTTCGGTCACCGTGCCTCTGGAGGAGGAAATACTGGAGATCAGCGGTTTAGAAAAACTGATTTCGAGTTCGATGGAGGGCTCTTCCAGCCTATTAGTCGAGGCCAACCCCGATAACAACCGCAGTCAAAATGCCGTCTTCGAACAGGATTTACAAAAAGCCGTCGACCGCGCCGCCGCCCGATTACCCGACGACCTGCCCTACAAGCCGCTGGTCACCCGTCATGACCCCGATCGTATTCCCATTATGGAGCTGTTGCTACACGGCGATGTGTCCGAGGAAGTCTTGCGTCAATCCAGCCGTAAGATCGTCAACCAACTGCGCTTAGTACCCGGTGTCTCGGCCATCAACAAGGAAGGTTTCCGCCGCAAAGAAGTCAAAATATTACTCGACCCACAGCGCCTGCATCAGCTAGGCGTCAGCTATGACGAAGTAATCAGTGCGATTACCGCCCGCAACGTACGCGATTCAGGCGGCTCTATCAGTTCATTTCAGAGCGAACGCGATATTATTACCGTCGGTGAGTTTAAAGACCCCAAGGAATTAGCCGAGGTCATTATCAGGGTCGGTGAACCCGGTAACTATTTACGGGTTCGTGACATTGCCGATGTGGTCATTGACTACGAGGACTGGAGTATTCAATCCTACTCCAATGGCCGCCCCGGCATCAGCATGCAAGTGATTAAGGGGGCTGACGCCGATGAGTTAGAAGCCGCCAACAACCTACGTGCCTTTGTTGAGCGTGTTCAGCCCACACTCCCCCTGGGCGTCACTCTGGAAGCTTTTAACGACAATACCCGCTTTACTCGCAACATGATGAACATGTTAGTCGACAATGCCCTCGCCGGTATCGTGTTAGTGTTTGCCGTGCTGCTGGCCTTCTTCCCCTTCCGCTTTACTATCTGGGTGGTCGTCGGCATCCCTACTGCGATTTTAATGGCTTTTATTTTCATGCCAATGCTCGGTATGAGTATTAATCAAACCAGTATCGGCGCCCTCATTTTAATGCTGGGTATTCTGGTTGACGATGCCATAGTTATCGCCGAGAGTATTTTCCAGCGCAGCGAACAGGGCGATTCGCCTATCGATGCCGCCATCAACGGTACCCATGAGATCGCCGCACCGGTATTGACCAGCTCAGCAACAACACTGCTGGCGTTTGCACCACTGTTATTTTTATCCGGTACCGAGGGCAAGTTTATGTGGGTGGTGCCGGCAATGGTAATGATGGTGTTAGTTGCCTCATTGATCGAGTGCAAGCTCATGCTACCCGCCCATATGGCTCATGCGTTGAGCAAGAACGCCGAAGATGGCAAGGGACAAGAACGTACCTGGTTTAAGCCCATAGAAGTGTTCTACCAGAAATGGTTGCGGGTGTTTATTTATAACCGCTATCGCGCCCTCGCTATTATGACCGTCGGCAGTATTGTAATCGGTTATATCAGCGCCAATAATTTGCGCATGAACCTCTATCCCAGTGGTGATATCGACAATATCATCATCAAGGCCGAGATGCCGGTCGGCACGCCTTTCGAGCAGACACAGCTGGCCATGCAGGGACTCGACCAACGGGTTCGGGCGATGATTGAGCAGCACGACCTGCTGAATATTAAATATACTATTGGCCATCATGACGGCAGAGCGCAGGATGTGACCAGCGGCCAACAGCCATCCTGGGGTTTGATGAATATATTTTTAGTTCCCCTTGGTGAACGCCAACTCGATGCCAACGAATTAATGCAAACACTGCGTAGCGAACTCAGTGATAGCGCTCCCTTTATCAAACTGGTTGTCGAGGCCTCATTGAATACACCACCCACCGGTCGGGCCGTAGAAGTCGATATTGTTGGCAACCACGAGCAACGCTACTTTGTCGCCGAGGCGATCAGTGAATACTTACATCAACAACCCGGAGCCGCGGAAGTTTGGAGTAGCTACAGCCCAGGCAAGGACTTGATCGAGTTAGTACTCAACCACGAGGCGATGGCCGACTACGGCTTAACCGTCCAACAGGTCAGCCGCGCCGTGCGTATTGCCTTTAATGGCCTGCTGATTGACGAGTTGCAAACCGTCGATGAGCGGATCAAATTTAGGCTGCAGTTTAAACAACCCGAGCAGGGCAAGGCCGAGACGCTCTATGGCCTCAGCATTATCAACAATCAGGGCCAACCGATTATGCTGCGCAACGTCGCAGAACTCGTCAGCCGTCCCGGCGAATCCTCGATTCGACACGACTTTGGTGACCGAACGATTACCGTCTATGCCGATGTGCATAAGGACAAAATCTCAGTGGCCGAGATCAATAAAAACGTCGCCGAGTTCATCACCCGCACCGAGCTCCGTCAGCGCTATCCTGAATTAGAAATTCGCCAGGGCGGTGAATCAGTCAGGCAGCAGGCGGCGATGGGCGATGTCGGTAATGCCGCCACCCTGGCCTTTGCCGGCATTCTGTTTTTGTTGGTGTTACTGTTCAATTCGATTAGCCAGCCACTGTTGGTAATGAGCGTCATACCCCTCGGCATCGTCGGTGTATTGCTGGCCTTTGCGGTGCAGGGTTTTGAGATGAGCCTGTCTGCCATGGTCGGTATGACGGGGCTTGCTGGCATTCTGGTCAACGACTCGCTGATTATGATCGACAAGCTCAACAAGCAACGTGTCGACGGCGCCTTCCTCAGTCAGATGCAAATCATCGACGCCGCCAGCTCTCGCCTGCGACCAATTTACATCACCACACTGACCACCGTCGCTGGATTATTCCCCACCGCCTATGGCCTGTTGGGCGACAACCCCTTTCTGCGCCCGATGGTGGCGGCGATGTTTTGGGGGGTGTTGTTTGGCAGCCTGATTACGCTGTTTTATCTGCCCTGCCTATACGCGGTGGAGCAGGATGCCAGGGTCGGCCTAAGACGGCTGAAGACTCGGCTGAGACAACGCCTGGCTATTTAAACCTGACCGTGACGCCACCCAACTCTGGTGCGCGTCACCTGATACACTGCGGTTTTCGCTATAACCATACGAAAATTTCCGAATACCCAATACTGCAATAATCGATCACTATATTGCCAACTCACTCATCCGCAGCTGACGTCCTCGCTGCAACGATCTGGCACGCTGTTATGATGAACGAACAAGACATTGACACCACGGTAAACCCCAAGCCAATTTCACGGTTTAGCCGAATGATGAATAGCATTCACCGACAGTCGCTGGCCACTCTGATTATATTTTTCGTCCTCGCCCTCGGCTTTGCCATGCAATTCAACAGCGAGCAGGTAATCGCCGAGCAAAACGTCACCCAATACGCACTCCTATCAGCCCTCGACTTCATGTCGACTGAGTTTATTATTTTCTACTCCCTGTTAGTCATTACCGCCATCGTACTATTCAAAAAACTGGGCCGCTAACCCCCCAACCTCAGGGGTGAGCGACGCATTTATGCACAAATTTTAAGCTCTCTATGCCGCTGTGACTAGTTTTTATCCACCGCGCCACCGAAAAAACATAAGCGATTGATTAATAAAGACTTTATAAATTTGATTGGAAATCAATCAATTTGTCACCACCCCAGTCATCATGCCACTTTCAGCCTTGTGCCAACAAACTACCCAACAACTTATCCACAGAATTTGTGGACACTAATACAACCCTGTGACAATCGCTGAATTAATAGCCAGTTTGTGAATTTTTCGCACAAAAAACCCGCCGAGGCGGGTTGATCTGTAGCACGGTAACATCTGTATTTATGCACACGGCTCGGCTAAAGCCGTCTCGTCGAATGACAAGATTATTCTGCCCTGTCGGCGACAGTTTGCGCTTTTTCACGGCGGCTGTTGATCTCAGCGATGATTTCTTTTTCCTGGTCGCGGCTGTCGAGCTTGTAGATGGTACTAATTACCACCGGCACCGAACTGCCACCCTGTATCACCGACACAGTGTCAAAATTCACCTGCACACTACCGGCCGTTGAGCTAATAGCAATGGCATTTTTAAATTTTAAATCATTATTGGGGTAGGCCAACACGAACAAATACGACTTACTCGGTGAGGTACGGACAATCAGCGAACGGTTATCAATCGTCACCCAGCCATCGAGGCGGTAATTCTGTACACGTTTAACACTTTCTAACTGATCAAACTGATAAACCGAGTCTGGAATTTGCGGGGCGCTGGAACAACCGGCAACAACGACGGAAAGCAGTGCCGCCAATAATAAGTAACCACGGCGGTAATAATGGCTGATCATGGGTTTCTCCTATGGTAGCGAACGCTTAGAGCATACCATGTTGATAGATAGGGCCTATCGGTAAAACTACCGACCTCAAAACTACCTTAGCAGATGGTGACTCACTGTGACGACAGCTGCTCAGAGAAAAAACGGATAAAGGCCATTACCCGCTCTGAATCGCGCAGGTCCTGGTGGGTGAGCAACCACAGTCCGGCACTGTCCAATCCTGCCCTGGCCACAATATTGTCAAAGGGCAGCGCCACAAGCTCGGGGTATTCCGCTGCCACCTGATGGGATAATAAGCCGACGCCCATAGCTGCACGGACAACGGTAATAATCTCGGCCATGCTGTTACTGGTCAGCGTCAGTCGCAATGCGGGCAATACCTGCTGTAATAATCGTACCGGCTGGTTCACCTCCGGCATCGGGCTGGCCTCACTGCCACTCCACAAGATCCAGCCACACTGCTCGGCGGTGGGTGCGTCATCGAACTGCCCGATATAATCACGGTGTGCATAGGCACCAAAGCCAACAGTCTGCACCTGCTTGCCCACCAGCAGCACCGGCGGCTCATTGGTTAAGCGAATCACCACGTCGGCCTCCAGCCTGGCCATGTTACTGATCTTGGCCGTCGATAGTAGCTGTAACTCAATCTGCGGATAGCGCTGATGGAAGCCTTTTAACGCCGCACTCAAATCGACAAAGGCGGTTTCTGGCATCGATACCTTCAACACCCCGCCAGCCTGGTCGCCCCGGCTCTGCGCCTTGCGCTCAAAGCTGACGGCGGCGGCCTCCATCTTCAGGCCATCGTCTAATAATGCACGGCCGACATCGGTGATGCGATAGCCCGTCTGCAGGTGATCAAACAACCTCAGCTGTAAGTTTTGCTCCAGCTGTGCCAGTCGGCGAATCACCGTCGCGTGGTTTATTTTCAGCGATTTCGCCGCTGCTGTGGCCGAGCCGTTGCGATGGACAGCCAGAAAAATTTTGATCAATTCCCAATTCATGCTGTGCATTTTTGCACAACCATTGTTAATTTGTCGACAGATTATTATTCGGTAATCGTTGATAGAATACCTGTTATCGACAGCTTATCCCTGCCATCATCCGGTAAATTTAAGCGACTAATCAACACAATACGCAACCAGCGGAGAATAAAATAATGCAATGGGATCATGAGGTAGATGTACTCGTCATCGGCTCCGGCAACGGCGCTATGACCGCTGCGCTAAGCGCCTATGAGCTAGGGCTAAAAGACGTTTTACTACTTGAGAAAGCCGATAAATTTGGCGGTACCAGCTCCGTGTCTGGCGGCGGCATTTGGATTCCTAACAGCCATTATTCCAAGGCCGCTGGCGCCCAAGACAGCCTCGATGAGGCCCGCGCCTATTTGAAAGACACCACTCCGGCCGATGAAGTACCCTGGCAGATGGTCGATAACTACCTGCAGAATGCCCCAAAAATGCTGAAATTTTTATCTGAACGCAGCGAACATATCGATTATATCTCCCTGGGTCATTATCCCGATTACTATATGCAGAGCCCCGGTGCCCGTGATGGTCACCGCTCGCTCGAGCCACAGCCGATCAAGAAATCTGACCTCGGCGACGATATGCACAACCTGGTCGACACCCACCATATGATTTATATGCTGGACCGTATCGGTATGACCCAGGAGGAGGCGCAGATATTGATGACCCGCGCCAAGGGCTGGATCGGCCTAACGATGAAGTTGTTTGCCAACTACCTCACCGACTTCGGCTGGTTATTTAAGAATAAACGCTCCCGTCGAATTACCTGTGGTAGCGCCGGTGTTGCCCGCCTATTCCTCGCCCTCAAAGACCGCAACATCCCCCTTTGGTTAGAGTCACCGATGAAAGAGTTAATCACCGAGGACGGCAAGGTCGTCGGTGTGCTGGCCGAGAAGAACGGTAAGCCCTATCGCATCAAAGCTAACAAGGGCGTTATTCTCGCCGCTGGGGGGTTTGAGAAGAATCAGCAAATGCGCGATCAGTATCTGCCCAAGCCAACCAATGCCTCCTGGTCTGGCGGCGTCGATACCAATACCGGCGATGCTCACATTGCTGGCATGGCCGTCGGTGCCGATACCCGCTTAATGAACTCGGCCTGGTGGTGTACCACTATTTCAGCACCCGATGAGCCAGCACCACGTCTGGCCATTATCGAGAAATCGATGCCCGGCTCCTGCGTGGTCAATATGCGCGGTGAACGTATTGCCAATGAGTCACAAAATTATATGGCCTATCAGCGTGAGTTGTTCGACAAACACTCTGCCGACAGCGAACAGGTTCCTGCCTATATGGTATTCGACAATCGCTTCCGCAAGGAATATGTTGTTGGCCCATTACTGACCAAGGGGCTGCGCCCCGACAGCCAGTTGCCCAAGAGTTATTTCGAAAACGGCTTTATGGCCATCGCCGATAACATCGACGATCTGGCCGATAAACTCGGCATCGATAAGGCCGGCTTAAACAGCACGGTTAAGAATATGAACGAGGACTCTGTCGCTGGTAAAGACCGTGAGTTTGGCCGTGGCGATACCGCCTACGATCAATACTATGGCGATGCCACTGTCACACCAAACCCCTGTATGGCACCGATCAACGAGGGGCCGTTCTATGCTATTCGTATCGATCCCGGTGATTTCGGTACCCACGGTGGCCTGCAGACCAACATCAACGCTCAGGTGATCCGTGAGGATGGCAGTGCCATCGATGGTCTCTATGCCTGCGGTAACTGTTCGGCGGCGATTCTACCCACCTACCCAGGCCCCGGTTCAACCCTCGGCCCAGCGATGACCTACGGTTGGCTGGCCGCCAAGCATTTGGCCGGCGTCGAAAACGAAGCGGTCTTCCGCGAGCTACAAGAGACAGCAAGCGCCTAGGCACTTCGCGCTATTCTCGATTAAACGCAGCGATTTATCGCTGCTTTTTTTTACTTTTAATTTGACAAATTTCAGGCAAAAAAAAGCCGTATTCAAATAAGTGAATACGGCACAATACCTTGGATGTTGGAAAGACACGTCACTGTGTCAACGCAATCATTATTGCTAAAGATGAGGTATATCAACATTCGTAATTGTACCTAAGCATTCTAAATAATTACTCATCTTACAAATAGCACAAAAAAATGCAGGCTAACTTCTTAGCCTGCATTTTTTATCAGCAACAATGTAATCTTTATACGCGCTTCCATTGATAACAGGCAATGCCCTGTTTTTTCATATGAAGATAGTAACGATTTTGTTCTGTGGCGCTACGAAAGGCGCGGGTAGTTGGCGTTAAAGAGTGTTCTGTCGTGACATAGTACATGGTCGCAAACCCCGTAATTTCATCTGATTATGTTTTTTAAAATGACTTACATCAAATCGGTATGAAGATTTTATATGATCAAATGTTGAAACGTGTATGCGTAAAACTACGTAAGGACTTAAAAAACCCCCAAGATAAACCCGTAAGTATCTATTTATTATGAATAAATATTTTTTAATTTCTCAACTTTTTTTACATTTTTTTAATCAAGACGACTTGAAGCGTACCTATTATTCAACATCGAGTGTGAGGAGACGATAAATTTCGCTATCAGGAGTAACACAAAAAGAGTCACTATCGACCGTCGTCAACACTGCATAACATCGCCAACACTTGTTCCGTATGTTGACCTAGCATCGGTGGCGGCAGCACATACTCTGCCGGCGTTCGTGACATCTTAATCGGATTGGCAACCAGAGTGAGACTATCGTTTAACGGATGCGCCACATCGATTTTCATCTGCCGCGCTATAATTTGAGGGTGCTCAAACACTTCATCGATGGTATTGATTGGGCCAGCTGGCACTCCGGCAGCGGCGAACTCTGCCAACCATTGGTCACGGCCTTTATCCAACATTCGGCGCTGTAGTAACGGCACCAGCGCGTCGCGGTTCAGTACTCGCTGCTCATTGCTGGCGTAGTCAGCATCCTCAGCCAATTCCGCCAACCCTAACACCTCAACATAACGTTGGAATTGACTGTCGTTGCCAACGGCGACAATACAGTGTCCATCGGCAACAACAAAACTTTGATAGGGAACAATATTAGGATGCGCATTACCCAGACGCGTTGGCGTCTTACCGCCTAGCAAGAAATTACTGGCCTGGTTGGCCAAGGTGGCCGCGGTGACATCGAGCAGAGCCAGATCGATGTATTGACCAAGGCCTGACTGATGGCGCTCGTTCACTGCCGCCAGTATACCGATGGTCGCGTACAGCCCGGTCATAATATCGGTCAACGCCACACCGACCTTCTGCGGCCCAGCACCCGCCTCACCATCGGCGGCACCAGTGACACTCATCAAGCCCCCCATCGCCTGAACTAAAAAATCATATCCCGGGCGCGACGCCATCGGGCCATCTTGGCCAAAGCCAGTAATCGAGCAATAGATAATCCGGGGGTTAATCGCCGCCAGGCTTTGATAGTCCAAACCGTATTTAGCGGCGCCGCCCACCTTAAAGTTTTCGATCACAATGTCGGCATCGGTGGCCAAGGCCTTTAATTGTTGCTGGCCCTGGTCACTATGCATATCGATACAGACGGATTTTTTACCCCGGTTAGTGCTGGCAAAATAGGCCGATTCCTGTGTCGGATCGCCATGATTATCCGCCATATATGGCGGCCCCCAGCGACGCGTATCATCGCCACTTTGCGGCCGCTCAACCTTGATCACCTCGGCGCCGAAATCCGCCAGACACTGACTGGCCCATGGACCGGCCAATACCCGTGATAAGTCCAGCACTTTCAACCCGCTTAACGCACCCATTGCTCTCTCCGCCACTCTTTGTAGTTAACAGTACCGCCAAAATACTCGACTAAAACGCCGGGATACCGGTCTGATTACGACCGAGAATTAAACCGTGAATATCGTGCGTCCCCTCATAAGTGTTGACCACCTCAAGATTCATCATATGGCGCATAATAGGGTACTCATCAGAGATGCCGTTACCGCCTAACATGTCCCGTGCGGTGCGCGCGATGGCCAGCGACTTGCCGCAGGAGTTACGCTTAATCAGTGAAATCAAATCCGGTGCAATACCTTCACCGTCCATCATCTGGCCAGCCCTAAAACAGCCCTGCAACGCTAGGCTGAGCTCAGTTTGCATATCAGCCAGTTTCATCTGTACCAGCTGCGTTGCCGCCAGCGGGCGACCAAACTGTTTACGTTCAAGAGTATACTCTCGAGCGGTATGCCAGCAGGTTTCAGCGGCGCCCAGAGCCCCCCAGGCAATGCCGTAACGGGCATTATTCAAGCAACCAAACGGGCCTTTCAATCCTTTCACCTTGGGCAGCAAGGCATCCTCGGCAACCAACACCTCGTCCATCACTATCTCGCCGGTAATCGAGGCGCGCAAGGCCTGCTTACCTTCTATTTTAGGGGTGCTCAAACCAGCCATTCCCCGCTCAAGAATAAAGCCACGGATCTCTCCATCATCGGTCTTTGCCCAGACGACAAAGACATCGGCAATCGGGCTGTTGGTAATCCACATCTTGGCGCCACTGAGGCTGTAACCACCCTCGACACTGCGGGCGCGGGTGATCATGCCGCCAGGGTCTGAACCGTGGTCGGGTTCGGTCATGCCAAAGCAACCAACCCATTCACCACTGGCAAGCTTAGGAAGATAACGTTGACGCTGAGTCTCGGTGCCATAGGCATAAATAGGATACATTACCAGTGATGATTGCACGCTCATCATCGAACGATAACCCGAGTCGACGCGCTCAATTTCTCGCGCCACCAAGCCATAACTGATGTAGTCAACGCCGGGGCAGCCATAACCTTCGATGGTAGAGCCCAGCAAACCCAGCGCCCCCATCTCTTTAAATAGTTCACGATCAACCGTTTCATTGCGGTAGGCCTGGCGGACCCGTGGCAATAATTTTTCCTGAGCATATTGGCGGGCAGTATCTCGTACCATCCGCTGCTCCTCAGTCAGCTGCTGCTCTAAACCAAAAGCATCCTGCCAGTCCATTTTTTGCCAAGGCTTAATCGCCATGCTGTCTACTCCACATTGAATGATTGATAGAGTAAAAATAGCAAGCCACTATAGATAAATAAAATATATTATATCTATAGAATTGATATATTTTATATATAAATAGATATATATCTATTTATCCTCATCGACAGGCTTTAACACCGGTATTGCATGATAGGCCAACAAGCCGAGTAACAACCCCCAAAAAGCACTGCTTACCCCCAATAATGAAAAGCCCGAAGCTGTTATCAACAACGTAATCAGCGCGGCCTCTCGTCCCTGAGCTGGCTCGAATGAAGCCGCCAAACTGTTAGCCGTTGTTGCCAACAGCGCCAGCCCAGCAATGGCTGCAATCAATTCGGCGGGAAAAACTGTAAACACCGCCACCACCGTGGCACCAAACAGGCCGGCCACCAAATACAATATACCGGCCCAAACACTGGCAAAATAGCGCTTACTTGGGTCGGGGTCAGCCTCTTTACCCATACAAATCGCCGCAGTAATGGCTGCCAGATTAAAGGCAAAGCCACCAAAAGGCGCCAACAAAATCCCTGTGAACCCGGTCCAACTGATTAACGGCGAAGACGGCGGGCGGTATTGGTAGGCCTGTAATACGGTGATGCCGGGAATATTTTGTGAGGCCATGGTGACCACAAACAACGGAATACCGATACCAACCAGGGCGCTGACATTCCAGCTCGGCCAGGTTAGTACAGGGGCTGCCAAGCGTACTTCCATGGCCGCGAGGTTGAGTAATCCCAATCCTCCTGACATCGCAATACCAACACACAGCGTCAAGAGAATACTCAATCGTGGCGAATATCGTCGGCAGACAAAGTAGCTGGCCAACATCAAAATCACCAACAACCACTGGCTTTGCATGGCAATAAACAGGTTGAGACCAAACTGTAACAACACCCCGGCCAACATGGCCGAGGCTAGGTTGGTAGGAATGACCCGCATCAGTTGCTTAAACCATCCGGTAATACCAAATAGCAGAATAAGTGACGAGCTGAAAATAAACACCCCGATCGCATCCGACATCATCAGCCCAGGCAAGCTGGTGACTAACAAGGCTGCACCCGGTGTCGACCAAGCGGTTAGAATCGGCATGCGATACCACAGCGACAAGCCGATACTGCTCAAACCCATGCCAATACCAATGGCCCACATCCACGAGCTGATCTCAGCCTCACTGGCGCCCGCCGCACCCGCTGCCTGAAAAATAATCACCGCAGAACTGGAATAGCCCACCACCACAGCGATAAATCCAGCGGTGAATCGGGAAAGATTAAATAATCCCAACATGATGACAGTCGCTCTTATTTTCAATGATAATTTAGCATTGTGCGTCATAACACGCCCTGCTGATAGCCCATATTCTGTAAGCCGAACAAACATTTGACGGAGAACAATACAGCGCCTCGATTGCTGCCACTTCTTCTATACTGAGGCTACTGAATAAAAAAGAAAAACAGAGCCATGGCGACAGAAAATTTCGAAGCAAAGATTAAAACCTATCAGTTCACCGCTATATTCAGCATTATTTTTGCCCTGGTGGGTTTCAGTTATAACACTTGGCGGCTTGAAGTCAGTGAAGATAACAGCAATATTCGCACCGCTTCGTTCCAGGTGTTATCGGCACTATCCGAGCTCGAACAACTGATCTATATCGGCCACTATGATATGAATACCAGTGAGGGCAACCCTCGGATTGGCTGGATCAAAATTGGCCTGATCAACGATCTCAGTGCCTTAATTGATGACGACACCCAGCATCAGGCAGAGCAACTACGACAGCTTTGGGCCGACAAGTGGCACAGTTTCAACGACAGCCGTAGCGACACCGACCAATTAGTCGCCGCCATCGACGCGGTCAGAGCGGCGATCAAGGTCAGGCTTGGCCAATTGCAATAAGCCATATTGACTCATCGCAACTAAATTCGGTCTAATTCGCTAACTAAACAAAGCTTAACAGTTGACTTAAAAGCGATATAAAACAACCACATAACATCTTATCGCGACCACCAAAATACCCACACAAAGTGTAGGGTCGTCTTAACGGACGAGGTCAGGCAGTACGCTCTTCACCATACTACTGAACAACGAAGCAGCGTCTAACAGAGAGAACAATAATGATCGCAACTGACCGCAAACCCCATGTTATCGAACAAAAAATTTGGCCAGAACGCTATGCCCGTGGCTGGCATGTCTTAGCAAAAGCCGATGCGATTACCAGCACCCCACAAATGTATAACTACTTTGGTACCCGTGTTGTCGCCTACCGTGGCGAGGACGATAATGCCGTCCATGTTCTCGACGCTTACTGCCCGCACATGGGTGCCGATTTAAGCAAGGGCTGCGTCAGCGGCAACTCCTTAGTCTGTCCATTCCACGCCTGGAGCTGGGGTGCCGACGGGGTCTGTGATGACATCCCCTACGCTAAAAACATTCCCAGCAAGGCGGTAATTAAGTCATGGCCGGTATTGGAGAAAAATGGTTTATTAATGGTCTGGAACGACCCAGAGGGCAATCTGCCGATTGCCGAGCAAGAACCGGCTAAGATTGACGATTACTACTCGGGCGAGTGGACCGACTGGGTGATGAATCAGGTGCCGATTCAAAGCCACTGCCGCGAATTGGTCGACAATATGGCCGATATGGCGCATTTTGGCCCAGTTCACTATACCGCCGTTGAGTCGTTCAGCAACAAAATGAAAGGCCATGAATTCACTCAATTCATGGTAGGAGGCCACGAGATCTTAACCTCCGGCGAGGTTCCCATGACCTCTATCGCCCACTATGAAGGGCCTGCCTATATGACAACAACCATGACCGGCATGATGGACGACAAGCCTGTCGCCGTGCACTTATTGGTCAGCCATATTCCTGTCAGTACCAAGGAGTTTCACATCAACTTCGGCGTCATGATGAAGAAGATCGAAGGTGTTAGTGAAGAAGAAAACAAACAAATGGTAGCCGAATACACCAAGCTCACCATCGAGTCTTTCCAGCAAGATATTGAGATTTGGGATAATAAAATTCTCAATGACAACCCGGTACTCTGCGACGGCGACGGCCCCGTCAACTTGGTACGTAAATGGTATCAGCAGTTTTACACTGACATCGCCGATATCTCACCACAGATGACAAAAGAACGCAGTCACGTCACCGTCGAAGGTCCCAGTGTCGAAGAAACGCTGGCTAAAATGCATCAGTCCGCTGCTTAAACCTTCAGTGAGAGGGGCTCCCCTCTCACCACTCACTCAATGGAACACCCTATGGATATTCGCAGCCTTGGCTATGTTGAAATCGAATCTACCGATTTAACTAAGTGGCGTAAATTTGGCACCGAAGTACTCGGCTTAATGGTCGCCAATAATATGCCTGATGACGGCAACCTCTATCTACGTATGGATGAGTGCCCCTATCGCTTTCGCATCGTGTCAAGTGATAAAGACAGACTCAACACCATCGCCTGGGAAGTACCCGGGGAAAAAGCCTTTGAGCAGGCGCTGCAAGAACTCGAGGCCGCCGGCGTCAGCTATCAGCGCGGCAGTCAGCAGCAGGCCGATGACCGCTGCGTTCGCGGCTTTGTCAGCTTTACCGACCCAGGCAATCACAATGTTGAAATTTTCTACAACATGAAACTCGACTACGCGTCGCTGATCTCTCCGGTGGGTGTGAAAAACTTTGTCACCGGCCACAACGGCGACATGGGGTTAGGCCACATCGCCATGCCAACCTCAGACCTCGCAGCCTCACACAAATTTTATACCGAGGTCATGGGTTTTGGTCAGGTTGACTACATGCACTTTAATTTCTCCGGCAATACCGATGATCCGGGCCAGGGTCTGCATTTCTTGCATGTCAACAACCCCCGTCATCACTCTCTGGCATTGTTTCAAGATGCCAATCCCCATGCCGGTGACTGTGTCCATATGATGATCGAGGTTGAAGATATACACACTGTCGGCCATATGATGGACCGCGTCCATCAACACGAGGTCAGGACGGTAACCGGTTTGGGCTGCCATACCAACGACGAAATGATCTCCGTCTATGTAGAAACGCCGGCTGGTTTTGCCATGGAATATGGCTATGGCGGATTACAGGTCGACTGGGCTACTTATACCCCGACGGAAAGCGCCGTGCCAAGTACCTGGGGACACCGCTGGGGCCAGGGTTAACCCCTCCCTCAATGACAAAAAAATACAATGTGATACTGAGCAGGATAAAATAATGACAACACGCGATTGGAAACACCAAAACCTCGAATTAAAAAACCGTTTATACAGCAGCGCCAGAACCATGGTGCCACTGATTCGCCAACGCGCTAACGAAACAGCTGAGCTTGGAAAACTACCGGACGCCACTATTGCCGAGATGCAAGAGGCCGGATTTTTCCGCATTATGCAACCAGCACGTTACGGCGGCTACGAGCTTGAGCCACACGTTTTTTTCGAGGTACAGATGATCCTCGCCGAGGGCTGTATGTCGACGGCCTGGGTACTGGGCGTGGTCGCCATTCACAACTGGCAGCTGGGCCTGTTCGACGACAAGGCGCAGCAGGATGTGTGGCAGGATAACGATGCAACGTTAATCTCCAGCTCTTATATGCCCGTCGGCAAGGTGACTCATACCGAGGGCGGCTATATGCTCAGCGGTAAGTGGGGCTTTTCCTCCGGCTCAAAGCACTGTGACTGGGCCTTCCTGGGCGCCATGGTACCACCGGCAGAAGAGGGCGGTGCACCAGATTACTGTACCTTCCTAGTGCCCCGCGCCGATTATCAAATCGTCGACAACTGGAACGTCTCCGGCCTCGAAGGCACCGGTTCTAACGATATTGTCGTCGACAACGTCTTTGTTCCTGCCCACCGCTTACATCGCTCGTTAGATGGATATAATTGCGACAACCCAGGCAACAGTGTCAACCTCAACCCGGTGTTCCGTCTGCCCTTTGGTCAGATCTTCCCGCGGGCGGTCTCGACCTCATCGATCGGCGCACTGCAGGGTGCGCTGACGGCATTTATCACCGTCAACAAAAATCGCACCGGTCTCAACGACGGCGCACGGGCAGCCTTAGACCCACAGGCTCTTTACGCCGCCGCCACCGCCGAGGCTGTCATCGACGAGTGTCGTACGGTTTTATTTCGTAACTTCGATCGTCAGATGGATGCGGTCAATGGCGCCGAGCCACTGACCACAGAAGAACGGGTAAAAATGCGTTTTGACGCCTCTGCGGTTTCGAAAAAATGTACCGACGCGATGAATGAGTTATTCCTCAGTTGCGGCGCCCAGGGAATTTTTAAAGATCACCCGATCAACCGCAGCTGGTTAGATATTAACGCCGGCCGCACCCATGTCGCCAACAATGCCTTTAAGCTAGGTCGCAACTTGGGCTCGCTACAATTTGGTTTTGATAATACCGATTTCTTCCTCTAGCACACTCTCTCAGAGCACTCGAACAAAAAAACAGCGCATACGCGCTGTTTTTTTTGCTCGCCGTATCGTCAAAACTTACCGACGACGCATTACCACACCGAGTGCCGCCAAGGCCAAGGCCAGCAACAGCACCAATACCATCAAGGCATCGCGGTACTCTCGGCCCAGTATCGGCGTTAGCATATTCCATTTATGCAACTGCGAGAAAGACACCCCCTCCCACTGCTGCGCTGAGGTGACATGCTCAACCACCAAGCCCGAGAATGTGTCGACAAAAATAATATCGTTGCTTTGTTGCGGTAATGTGATCTTCCATACCGGCAGGCGCTTGTGGCGAAAATCATATCCGCCACCGAAACGGCTGACCTTCTCAACCGTCAAATCCTTGTCATCAAGAGTGAAGTCACGACGCTGTAAATAGTCCAACGCCAACGAGCGGGCAACCTGTCGATCGCTGAATGTCTGCGGCTGCATGGCTGGCAAGTCAAAATAGTAACCGCCCTGCTCTCGGCCAATACCATCGAAACGTTGATTGCGTATCGAGGTAGGGGACTCATAGTGGTCATGTTCCCTCTGCAGCTTAGACTTTTTATCGGCGGCAACACTGGCACGTAAGTACGCCCTGCCCTGATGACTGATAACGCTGATCTGATGCAATGGCTGATCCTGATCAGCAAGAACACCGACAACATCGTGAGTCTCGACGCCGACAACACCATTAATTCTGACTACATCGGGTAACGCAGCCAACTGCAAACCTTGGCCATATTGTTGTTGCAGTAAGTGATAAGCGCCACTGATAATAAAGCCCAGCAGCGGCAAGCAAACCAGCCAGGCTAAACGACGGTGGAAGCGCTGGCCGGCCGAGCGATAATGACGTCGTCGCAAAACGAGTAACAGCGTCACACCGGAGGCTGTCAACGCCAGCAGAACCAGTAATAGATACAGCATAATGGCAACGCGTAGCGTTGGATAATAATCCAACCAAGACCAGCTGTGCAGGTTTTTAAAAACCCATTGCAGCGAGGTCTTCCAATGATTATTCAATCCGGCTAAGGCATTTGTCTCAGTATGAACATAAGCCGACAAGCCACTGTCATTAGCAAAACTGACGCGATAAACCGGCAGTAAACGGTTAACCGATGGGTAGTCTGTTGAGAACTTATCTATCCATTCGACCGCCTCAACATCAGCAGCCTCACCGGTGTAATAACGGGCCAGCCAAATTGCCTGCGCCCTATCATCATAGCGATCACTGCCATCAACCTCTTCGCCGATGCCCTGCTGCAGCGATACATACTGTCGCCGGCCGCCAGCATCCGACAGCTGCATCATTGCGCCCTGTTTGGTGGCAACCAACTTAACCAATCGCGCCTGCTCAACCGCCGGATGGCCTAACTGCCGACTGAAGATTGCCATTGTCTGCTGCTCAACCACAAGACTCGGCGGCGAGAAAACCAAAGATTGCGGCCCGGTCCATACCATCAATGGATGACTGAGCGCCGACACCACAAAAACGATCAGAGAAACCAATGCCGACCACAATAACCAACGATGCAAACGCATCGACTGCTGAAGTAAAAATTTTTTCATTTTTATATCTGTCGCTATTAAAAACTATAGGTAAAGCCGCCATAGAAACTGCGTGGCTGACCAGGACGATAATGAATTTCATCATCGCCGACCTGATTTGAGGTGTAGGTTGAGTAGCGTTCATCACTGAGATTTTGTAGCCTGGCATATAGCCTCCAATGATTGTCGACCGCATAGGCAGCACGCAGATTGAACAGGTCGTGTCCGGCATAGCTGGCAGTATTGGTGACATCGGTGTAGTACTCACCCAGGTGCTGCCATTCCAGCTCAAACTGTACTCCGGGCAACATCATCGGCGCATAAGCCAGGCTAATATTAGCAATGGTTTCCGGCGCCTTGGCGACAGTATTACCGCTGACATCAACATTCTCGCTGGGGTAACAACAGGTATAACTAAAGCTCTCGTAGCGCTGTTTGGTTTTGGTCCAAGCAAGGGCGTAGCTAAGCTCTTCTGTTATATCGCCAAACAGCGACAACTCCACCCCCTGATGTGAGGTCTCGCCCGCGTTGTAGGTATTACGTTGGTAGCCATCAATCACGGTCACCAAATCGTCATTGATCAACATATGATAAAGCGCGGCCTCATAGTACAGCCACTCGGTGATCAAGCCCCGAGCCCCCAACTCGAAACTATCCGCCTTGATCGGTTCAAGTTGATCGCTGTTTTCCGTGCTACCCGAGCGGAACAAGGTTCCCGTCGACGGCACACTAAAGGCGTGTCGATAATTGAAATAGGCATCATGCTGGCCATTAATTTGATAAACCAAACCAAATTTAGGGCTCATGTGTTCGAACGATACGCTCTGGTCCTCCGGCCGCAGGTGCGTCACAGGACGGCCTAGCTGCGGAATAAAAATAGAGTCCGGCGCATCGGCCGATAGGTTATCGTCGTAGTCGACTCTGAAATAGTCATAACGAAGACCGGCCGTCAGCAATAATTTTTCGCTCAACTGGCTTTCAAAATGAATATACGGCGACAGCGAGGTTTGATTGGCATCGTAATCGTAGGAGGTATGCCCCAGCGGGGTATAACCGGTATAGATGTCGCCATTTTGCTGATGCGACACCGCCTGTTCGTTATAACTCGACGGCGTGTAATCGACGTCGAGCCCTAATATAACGTTGTTATTATCATTAAGATCAAATTGGTACTGGGTTAAAAAACCCAAGGATTGAAACGTCGTCTCACGTTCATTAGGGTCATAGGTCACCATCCATGATGGCGCCATAGCAGTGGTGTTATTGCGATAATATGGCGTGATACTCACCGAGGAGTGGGGGCTTAACTGCAGCGAAAATTCTGATGACAAGCGAAGCGCCTGTACCTCTCTGAACGCAGTGTCACCTTGAAAATAATTTTTACTCGGGTCGTTTTTGTAATCGTCTTCGGTTAAATCCGATACCCCACTCTGTTCAACCTCAGTATAAGAAAGCAGTGTTTTTATCTGCAGATCGTCGCTTGCATTGTAATCCCAACGACCGGTAAACGACTGTCGATTGTAGTCCCCATCATCTCGAAAGCCCTCGTTCGCGGTGACGTTAACATCCAGCTTAACCCCGTGTTTACCCAATGTCGTCGAGCCCGACAACAGCCCCCGCTGCCAGCCATCGGAACCCAGTTCGGCATTGATCGTGGCCGAGGCAGTTTCAGAGGGCGGTGCCGTCAAACTGTTAATCACACCGCCAATGGCATCGCTGCCATAAAGCGCCGAACCCGGTCCCTTAACCACCTCTAATTGACCACTCTGGGGAATGTTAACCTCGTACAGGGCATTGTGATTAAAAAATCCTGTGGGCCGAATCGGCAGTCCATCCTCCAAAAACAAATACACCCCACGGGTAGAGATAGGCTGACGAATCGCCGTCATATGCCCTTCACCACCCAGGTTATTAATATGTACGCCTGCAGCGCGGTTCAACATTTCACTGGGATGAGAGGGAGAGACAAACTCAATCTCTTGTTGTTCAAACGCTGTCAGTGACTCACTGAGGTCACGCTTAGATTGTTCTGACCGTGTTGCGGTCACTACCACGGTTTCGAGTTTATTCACTGGTCGGTCAACGGAGGCCCCGACACTGAGCGGGGTAGCGAGTACCATCCAACAGCAGAGAGTGTGTGTTTTGCGCATAAATACAACAGCCATAACGTGAGATTTATTATGGCGGCGATCATAGCCCAGGGACATAAACCGCGGAATGTGACAAATTGTCGCAACCGGTAATACGATAACGGCTCGCCGCCACAAAGTAGCGTGAAAAATCACCGCGGTTTCAGTTACACTGAAACAAACTTCCGCTGCGCTAAGTAATGAGACACTGCCAATTATGGATCTACGTAAACTCGAAATTTTTTTAGCCGTGGCCAAGCAACAGAGTTTTAGCCGTGCTGGCGAACAACTTCATATGGCTCAGCCGGCGGTGAGCATTGCCATTAAAAAACTCGAAGAAGAGTTTGGCGTGACACTGATTGAGCGTCAAAATCGCCAGATACGATTGACCAAGGAAGGCAGGCAAACCCAGCAATTAGCCGAGGAGCTGCTGCTCAAGGCCAAATTATTGAGTCAATCAATCAGCGACATGGGAGATTTAACCCGGGGCGAGATAGCCATTAGCTGCCCCTCCATGGTGGCCACTTATTTACTGCCCAGCGTGTTAACGCGATTTCTTGCCGCCTACCCTGGCTTAACCGCCGAGGTAACCCAGGCAGGTACCAGCCTGATCGAACAACAACTGTTACGCGAGGAAATTGAACTGGGCGTTATCACCATTGGCGAACACAGCGATGAACTGGAATTAACAGCATTAATCGATGAGCAGGTCATACTGTTGGTCAATCAAAAGCACCGCTGGGCTGGGCAGAAAAAACTGCAAATCAGCCAGCTCGACAGTGCCGCCATGGTACTTTACGAAAACGATTATTATATTCGCCGCGCCTTTGACAAGCTCTGCCAGAAACATCAGGTGTATCCCGATATTCGCATGCAAACCAACTTTTTACCGCTGATCAATGAAATGGTTAAAAGCGGCCTCGGCGCCACCATCGGTCTGTCGGTGATGGCGCAACAGGAGCAGCAATTAGTCCCCATTGCACTGGAGCCCAAGATTGGCCTAAGAATGGCCGTTGCAAAGAAGAAAAACCGTGTCATTTCCAAGGCCAATCAAACCCTGCTAGCCTGGCTGGCCAGCCATGGTTTAACGCTGGATAAGTAAACCCTTAGCAGGGTATGATGTCGGCCTATCCACTAAAAGCCGCTAACTATTTTATGTCCTTGCTTGCTGAATACAATCTCGCCCTGAGCACCGTCATCAAAACCTGCAACAGCCAGGGTTTTCCCACCGCCATAGCAACATTACTGCGCACCCTGGTTGAGTCTAATGATATTACGCTGATCATCTACCGCGACACGGCGATGCCGCAAATAGAGTTTTTTATGTCGCCTGAGGGTGAAAGCAACCTCGACATGTTCCGCAGCGGTGTATTCTTAATAGACCCATACTACTTGGCGGCAGCAAAAGATAACAAGAGTGGCTTTTTCGCTCTCAAAGAGCTCACCCCCAAAGGTTTCAAAAATAGCGAGTATTACAAAACCTGGTATCGCCACAGCGGCCTGCACGATGAATGCGGTTATTTAATCCCGATAGACGACGGTTTTATTAACCTGTCGGTGGGCCGTACCGACAGCTACCCAAAATTCAACAAGGCACTGCTGAGCTTTCTGGCTGAGATAGAGCCAACCATCTCGGCCCTGTGTCAACGCCATTATAATAATACCAAGCCAGCGACCAGCGCCACCGATGACGACCGACTGCCTAAGCAATTACAAACCGCCCTCGATAATTTTGGCAGCACGGTATTAACCGACAGAGAGCAGCAGGTGGTCAACATGCTAATGCACGGCCACTCGACCAAATCGATAGCCGAGATACTGTGCATCTCTACCGAGACGGTTAAACTACACCGTAAAAAGAGCTACGCCAAACTCGATATCAACTCACAGTCCGAGTTGTTTTATCTGTTTATCGACTCGTTAATGAGTGTCAAAGGCTACAAGAGCGGCGACACCCTAAGCAGTTATTTATAACACATCAGCACCTCATGCCAGCGGTGCTGACAGAGCACCAATCAACGAGTGGCAAACTCGTCGTAGGCGTGCATGGCCTCGGCGGCATACATTAACGATGGGCCACCACCCATGTACACGGCCATCCCCAGAGTCTCTTCAACCTCCTGCTTTGTCGCCCCCAAGCGCACCAGCGCCTTGGTATGGAAACCAATACAGCCATCGCAGTGAGCGGCTACACCAAGGGCCAGGGCAATCAACTCCTTGGTTTTCTCATCCAGGCTGCCATCGGCTGTTGCACTTTTAGCCATCTGGCTGAAACCGGCCATCAACTCAGGCATCGATTTCTGCATCTCGCCCATACCACGGCTGATGTTACGGGTAATTTCTTTATAAGACTTGCTCATCGTTCTTTCCTCTGTGCTCGTTAATCGATTATTTGTTCCACGGTGCCAGGGCTAATACTCTGGCCATGCCGCAAAAACCGGTGGCGCCAGCCAGGGTTAAACCGCCACCAATAAACAGCGTGGCATAGGCAAATGCGGGACTTACTGCCAGTACTAACAGCGAAAAAAGCAGCAGCAATACGCCGGCCGACAAGAAAACTTGACGCTGTAATGGCAGTGTTCCACTCGCCTCTCCAACGGTTTCCTTACCCTCGCTATTCCAGCGGTTAAGCCCCCCTTCTAAAATGTATATCTCTTTGTCGGCAATAGCGTTCCACTGTGCCTCGTGCATACCGGTACGCATGCCTCCCTGGCAATACACCAAGACCTGTTGCGCCGACACCTGATCAAGTTGCTCGGGCTGTACCAGACAGCTACCGGCAATAGATTGCGCCTGATGATCTGCCTCAGATCGTATATCCAAGCACAACATTTGCTGACGCAGCTGATCGAAACGCTCGCTATTAATCACCTCAACCGTCATGACACTCTCCTCACAATTATTTGATGTTACACAACAAAATTAGGTAACACTAAATTAGATAATACTAATATTATACAGGTAAAAAAAGGCCTTTCAGCCTTGCCGCCTGTTACTGGCAGTATATCTCGTACAACACAGCAAGAATCTTCGCCACCTCAGGCTTGGCCAGGCGATAATAAACCACCTGCGACTCCTTGCGTGTCGACACCAAGCCATGTTCGCGTAATACAGCCAGATGTTGTGACAGTGCCGATTGAGACAGCGGTAACTGCTGATTCATTTCACCGACCGAATGCTCTTTCTCAAGCAGCATACAAATCGTCATTAAACGATTGGGGTTCGATAAAACCTTTAACAGGTTGGCTGCCTCGCGGGCATTGTCTTGCAATTGCTCAAACTCTTTCATGACATCTATATTAGCAAACCCTAATATTATCGCAATCAGTATTTTCCACAACCCAAGACTGTTCTGACAAGAAACCAAGCCCAACCAGTGCTGAGCCAACTCGCTGGCAGAAGACGCCGCTACAGCATGACGACCTCTGGCAACGGGAAGCCATTAAACTCACAGGCACAGGCATTGCTATAGGCGCCGACATAATTCAGCATAATAAAATCACCGGCTTTTAATCCCGCCGGCAGCGGATAGGACTGACTGCAAATATCAACCGAGTCACAGGTTGGCCCAGCGATAACCCAGGGCACTGGCTCACCTTCTGACAAGCTGGTAATGGGGTAATGTAATCCCTCTTTTAATTCGAGTAAACCACCGTAAAAACCGCTGTCTAAATACAACCAATCCCGCCCCTCTCGACGGCAACTACCGATCACTTGGCAGTAGAAGCGGCCTGCCTCTGCCACTAAATAACGGCCGGGTTCTGCAATGATACGAACCGATTGATCTACCCCTAGCAACGCCTTATTGATGACCGTGGCGATCTCCTCAATCGTAGCAACAGGCGCTTCATAAGCCACAGGGAAACCGCCGCCAATATCGAGCAGCTCGGGGGTTAAACCGGCGTTTTTCATTTTTTCGAAACACCGTATTGCCGCCTCGATGCCGATTCGCCAATTATCACTGTTGCAGCACTGAGAGCCTACATGAAACGTCACCCCACAGAGATCAACCCCAAGAGCCGTGGCCCGTTCGATGATTGCATCCGCCTCCTCATCGAAGGCACCGAACTTGCTCGACAATTCAATAAGCGAACCTTTGTTGCTGGTATGTAATCGTAAATAAAGTTTTGCCTGCGGCACCAGGTCAGCAATTTTTTCAACCTCTTCAACGCTGTCGACAACAAACCAACACACACCTTTGGCCGCGGCATATTGAATATATTGCGCCGATTTGATCGGGTTGCTGTAAAAAATATTTTCGCTGTCGGCGCCCATATCCAGCAGTGTGTCCAATTCCTTTTTTGAGGCAATCTCAAAAAAAACACCCTCCTCAGCCAGCGTCGCCAATACCGCAGGGTGCGGGTTAGCCTTGACGGCAAAATGAGGTTCCACCCGAGGCATGGCACGGCAAAAACGTCTCGCTTGCCGGCGTAAAATAGCCCGATCAATCTCTATAGACGGCTGGCTGTAGTGTTCTCCGTGTCGCTGCTGCCAAAGTGCCAGTTGCCCAGCCTCGCTAAGATTCACCCGACTATTCATTGTTATCTCCATCCACTGCATTTGTTTATTATTAATCACTAGTTTAGTGGCAGTAAATGTCGTTTTGTATGGCTATAATGCATAAATTGATATCTAATAACTAACAAATAGAATAGCTAATTATACAAATTAAATGCTGGATAACCACAATGACCATTAACAAGCAGTTACTGAAAGCACTGACCTCTAATAGCCGTCGCAGCGTCACCGACCTTGCCAAACAGCTTGGTCTCAGCCGGATTACCGTTAAACAACATATGGAACAGCTAGAGCGACAGGTCATCGACGGCTATACCGTCAGACTGAAAGAAGACGTTGAAGCAAAGAAAATTAAGACCTTGGTGTTGATTGCCGTCGATCAAAAGATGATCAAGCGTCTCACCGAACAGCTGAGAAAGATTGAGTCCGTGGTCGAGCTAGCCTCGATCAGCGGCGAATACGATTATGCCGCGACGCTTTCTGCCGACAACACCGCCAGCATCGATAACGATATCGATACCATCAGTCAAATTGAGGGCATTCAACGCACCATGACCTCAGTTATCCTGTCGACAAAATTTCGTCGTTAAGTGACAGTCTGGCCAAGCAGGTTCCGTCACAGTGACGGAAACCGTGGCGGACACTATAAATAACTGTCGTACTCTAATGAGGTGACTTGCTTGTCAAATTCGGCCAGTTCTTGCCGCTTGATCTCGGTAAAGTTGCGGTGAAATACTGCTCCGAAATACTGCGGTAGTACCGTTGAACGTTGGAAGCATTCGATCGCATCAGGAAGGTAGCGCGCCAGTGTCGGCGGCTGCTGGTCATAGGCATTACCCACCATGGCTGTTGGCGCGGCCAGCTTGTTTTCAATGCCATACAGCATGCCGGCAAGAATCGCAGCAATCGACAGATAAGGGTTGGCATCGGCGCCGCCTACTCGGTGTTCAATACGCATCGCCTTAGTGCTGCCCGCCGGAATACGCACCGCACAGGTTCTATTTTCATAGCCCCAGGTTGGCGCCAGCGGTGCATGGCTACCGCGCTGAAAACGGCGATAGGAGTTTACATTAGGGGCGAATAACAACATCGACTCTTCCATCAATGCCAGGCAACCAGCGACCGCATGTTGCAGCAATTCATTACCCTCTGCACTGCCGTCATCAAAGGCATTATTGCCGTCATCATCGAGCAGGCTGCAGTGAACATGCATACCATTGCCGGCCTGATCACCAAAGGGCTTGGCCATAAAACTGGCCCGATAACCGTGCTTTTTGGCCACGCCTTTGATGGCACGCTGCAACAATACCGCTTGGTCGGCAGCCAGTAAGGCATCCGCCTGATGGTACAAATTGATCTCATACTGTGAGGGGCCAGCTTCTTTAATTAGGGTATCAATCGGCAGATTTTGCTCGGCACAGACATCACGGACAGCGTGCATAAATTCAGCCATTTCCTGCATATCATCGATGCCATAAGTCTGACCGGCCTGCATCGCAACCGTGGTGGCATTACCCTGTGTGTGCTGAGGAACACCCTGCCCATCACGCTCAGGCTTAAACAGATTAAACTCCATCTCGCTGGCCAACATCGGGGTCAAACCCTGCTGTTTGAAACGCGCCATCAAACCGCTAACAATATTGCGTGGATCGTATTTGCAAGGGGTGTTATCGGTATCCAGCAACGATATCAACAACTGTGCCGTCGGGCGTTTCATCCATGACACAACGGAGATAGAGCGTAGTTCAGGTACTGCAATACCGTCCTCATCGCCACTGTCGAAGACACAGGCCTCCGGATCCCGTCCCCAGACATCGAATAACAGGGTGCTTAATGGCAGCTTTAATCCGCCCTCACACACCTTGGCAATATTTTCCCGCTGTATCCACTTGCCACGCAAACCACCGCTCACATCAATCAAAATCACTTCAAAGACTTCAATGTCAGGGTGATCGGCCAGGAACTGGGTTAAAACTGCACTGCTATTGGCTGTCATGAAAGACCTACTATTATCTATTATGCTTTCGCCTAGCTTAGCCTATTCATAGAAACAAAATCACTCCCCGATAGGGTTAACAACTGGTCCTGCCATAAAACACCCCTATCGGGGTAAACCATCGCTGTCACGGCTATGCCAAACTAGCCCATGATGAAATGAGCTTCGCCCAACCCGCTGGCAACCCAGAATTCAGGCAGACATTATGAGTAAAAACACTACCGCGCAATTACAGCAGGCCGACCGCAATCACCACCTGCACCCCTTTACTGATTTCAAGCAGTACAGTGCCACCGGTGGTCGTATTTTCTCCCGCGCCGAACATATCTACATCTATGACAGCGAAGACAACCAGTTTCTCGATGGCATGTCGGGTCTGTGGTGTTGTAATCTGGGTTACAGCCAACCGAAAATCATTGAAGCCGTTAATCAGCAGATGCAACAGCTGCCCTATTACAACAACTTCTTCAACTGTTCCAACCAACCGGCGGCAGAAATGGCCAAGGCTCTGGTCGAAGTCACCCCCGATGGCTTCAACAATGTGTTCTTTACCAACTCCGGTTCCGAGGCCAACGACACCAATATTCGCCTCGTTCACCGCTACTATGACCTGCTCGAAAAACCGAACAAGAAGCTGATCATCGGTCGTAAAAACGGCTACCATGGCAGCACTATTGCGGCGGCAAGTCTCGGTGGCATGGAGTTTATGCACAAACAATATCGTGGCATCGACTATGTCCATCACATCGACCAACCTCACTGGTTTGCCGAGGGCGGCGACAGTGACAAAAATGAATTTGGCCTGCAAGTTGCCCGCCAGTTAGAGGCCAAGATCGACGAGCTCGGCGAAGAGAATGTCGCCGCCTTTATTGCCGAACCTATTCAGGGCGCCGGTGGCGTTATCATCCCCCCCGATAGCTATTGGCCTGAAATTCAGCGCATCTGTAACGAGCGTGATATTTTGTTGATCAGCGACGAGGTTATCTGCGGCTTTGGTCGAACCGGCAATTGGTTTGGTTGCGAGACCTACAATTACCAACCCGACTTAATCACCTTTGCCAAGGCGGTGACCAATGGTTTCCAACCTCTCGGTGGCGTCATGGTCGGCGACAAGGTCGCCAATGTACTAAAAACGAACGACGGTGAATTCGGTCACGGACTCACCTATTCTGGCCACCCAGCCAGCTGTGCCGCCGGCCTCGCCACACTCTCAATTATGCAGGAACAAAACATCGTCGAGAATACAGCGCAGACTATTGCCCCCTATTTACAGCAACAGTTACGCAGCCTCAGCGATCATCCTATTGTCGGCGAAGTCCGTGGCACCGGCATGGTCGCTGCTATCGAGCTGGTCAAGAATAAGAATAGTCGCGAAAAAATCGCCGATGATTCGGCCGCCGCGGTGTTCTGTCGCGACCAAGCCATTAACAATGGCCTAATGGTTCGCGCCGTTGGCGATGCCATGGTCACTGCGCCACCGATGGTCAGCAGCAAAGACGAAATTGACCAACTGGTGCAACGCCTGCACCGCGCCCTGGATGCCACTGCGAAAGAATATAATATTAAGTAATTCCTTTGGCGCTGGAATTTACCATCTGCTGCCGATAGCACAGATGGTAAATTCTTCCATACCCGCTTTCTTAAGCCCTTTGTACTCCTCTTCTTCCCCGATTGCCATACCGCCGCTAAGTCGCTGACTGACAACTTTAAATTGACATATCCACAATGCTGCATTTTAATCAAAGACACTCGGTTAAGTTGTTACTGTGTAAAACTTTTCCCAACGAGTCACATGCGTTAGTCAACAATTAGAAATAGGATGTTCTTATGAAGATGAATAAAGTCGCCCAAGCGTTAATCTTAGCCACGGCAATTGGTGGCGTAACGACAACCATGACCGGCTGTATGGGTCAGATGGGTCTCTCACAACAAGCTATCGGTGTAAACCTTAAACTGATCGACAACCGCTGGGGTCGAGCGGGTTTCTATCTACTCCTCTCTCCTGTCTATGGTGTCGTCGGTGCCATTGATTTACTGATTATTAACAGCATCGAATTCTGGACCGGTACCAACCCTATCACCAAAAAGTCACCCGCCGTTGTCGACACCCCGGTAGAGGCCTGGATGAAGGTTGACGATAGCTTAGACAGCTCGATGACTGACGTCCCGCTGAGCAGCGCGACGCTGAAAGGTGGCGACAACAACACCATGTCTATCGACTTTATTGACGCCGATGGTAATGAGCAAACCGTTACCGGCATCAGAGTTGATAATCGTGTTGACTTCTATCTTGACGGCAGATTAATTAAGTCTGCCACGATGGATGAGCTAGAAGCTCGCGCTGACCAACTCGAGACTGCCGGCATGACCACCGCCACAGCTCGCGGCTAAAATGTTCAACCCCCGTGCTCTGCGCGGGGGTTGTTGCCCCCTCTGTTCGCCCACCCCCGCTACTCACTTAGTTACCAAAAACTAGCTCCCCTCATAATGGTAACCATTTTGTGAGTCAGTTTTACCCAAAACACCAACAACCCCAGCAGTTTTAGCATTTATTGCCCAAAACATTTCGATAAGCTGGCAACCGCCGAACGATACTGTACTCTAACGATAAGTCTAATCTGTTGATGATTATGAAACTGATCACACAGCTGCCGGTTAACTGACTAATTATGTATTAGAGAGTGGTATGTCTTTACATCAATTTTATCGAAAATCTATTGCCTGCTGTACCCTGCCATTTCTGGCATTGACGCTTAACGCCAGTCATGCCGATAATGCCACCGCCTCGTTTGCCAGTCATGCCGAACGCAGCCAACAACGTCAGGACTTTCGCCGTGCGGTTAAACTAATTGATGGCAACAACCCTCAGCAGTATCAACAATTAAAAGCACAGTTGAAAAATTACCCGCTCTACCCCTATCTCGACTATTTTGAGCTGCGTGAAAATACTGCCACCACCACGATTCACGATATTACCGCCTTTAGTCGCCAGTACCCCAGTCTACAATACACCAGCGCTCTGGTTAATCGACGCCTACAGTATCTTGGCAAACATCAACGCTGGCAGGAATACCTACGCACCGCCAAGGCCGAACCGCGAGACACCACCCTGCGTTGCTATTACTACAACGCGCTGCTGCAACAGGGTAACCAACAAAAAGCCTATGCCGGGGCAGAAAGAATGTGGCTGGTTGGCCAGTCCCAACCCGCCGCCTGCGACCCGTTGTTCAAGCAGTGGATAGCCGACGGTCAGCTCACTGACGCACTGTTATGGCAGCGCCAGGTGCTCGCGGCCAAGGCTAATAACTTAAGCCTTACCCAATACCTGCATAAGAAATCTAAGGGGCAATACCAACATTACAGCCAGGCACTACTCGATGCCTATCGCCAACCGACACGCTTTTCGTTTCAAGTTACCGCCACACAATTCCCCGAGGTGGCTGCCGATTTAATCACCGTCGCCAGTCAACGTGGTGCCTATCAGGACCCCGCCCAGGCGCTGCGTTACTGGCAATCCTTTAGCACTGCCGAGCAACTGCTCAACCAACAACAAATCGCCAGTATCGAATTGCATATTGCCAACCGGTTGCTGCGCAGCGATAAGACGAATGCCTTCGCCGCTAAAGTAGCCATTGAGCAGGCAGAGCAGTCACCCCGGTTAAGCGAGCACTTCTTGCAGCTCTATTTGGCCAACCTCGACTGGCAGGGACTGAATCAATTTATTGCCAAACTGCCCGCGCCAGTGCAACAGCAAAACCGCTGGCTATACTGGCAAGCTCGCAGCCAGGAAGAGCTTGGCATCGAACCAGAGCTGGTCGCCGCTCACTTCCAACAGCTCAGCAGTCAGCGCCATTACTACGGTTTCTTAGCCGCACAGCGCACCGGTCAGCCAATCAGCTTCGAGCACCAGCCTTACAGCCTGCTGAAACAAAACAAGGTCACCGTCGGAAACAATCTGCAGCTGCAGCGAATCGAAGAACTGATCGCGCTGAATTACATGCAGTACGCCCGCCTCGAGTGGAACAAACTACAAAACAATGCCACCGTGGCATCGCAGTCGGCACTCGGCGCCTACGCCATCGACCAGGGCTGGGGCAATCTTGCCATTCTGCAAGCCAGTCACCACAAACAACATGACAACCTGGGCTTACGAGCGCCACTGGCCTACCGTCAGCCTATTTTAAAAAACGCCAAGCAACAGAAAATAAATCCCAGCTGGGCCTTCTCCATCGCTCGTCAGGAAAGCTTGTTCAACACCGCCGCACAATCATCGGCCGGCGCTGTTGGCCTCATGCAACTCATGCCAGCAACAGCGAAACAAGTCGCCAGAAAAAATAAAATCCCCTATAAAAACGCTAAGGATTTAACCAACCCCGATACCAATATCGCCCTTGGTACCCACTATCTGGCTCAACTTAAAGATCGCTTCGATGATAATATCGTCTACGCCACCGCCGCCTATAATGCCGGCCCATATCGCGTCAGCAAGTGGCTAAAACAACGCCCCAACCTGCCCAATGATGTTTGGACCGAAACCGTGCCTTATCGCGAAACCCGAAACTATGTGAAAAACGTCGTGGCCTTTTCACTGATCTATGATCACCTCATTCGCAGCGGTGAAGACTTCAGCGTCTACCAGGAAAACACCCATGTTGCCCTGCAGCAACAGAGCGTCGATCAATAAGAACGGCGCGACACCTCCCCCCTTCGCCGCTGCCGCCGGCGAGATATCATCTTTTTCCTCAAGACGTCATCATTCTCAACTACACTTATTAAAACAATGTTTCTAATAACTAATTTCTATAGGAGGATTGACGATGAATAACAAAGTCGTAGATTCTAGAATATCCCCTGTCGGTCACCTCGACGCACTCTCCCGCGGTGAAATTAATAAATTATTAAAAAACAATCAGGGTAATCTTTACCAACTGTTTCGCAGCTGCGCCCTGGCTGTGCTTGCCTCAGGTAACTATTCCGATGACGGCAAGGCGCTGCTAGAACAATACAAGGATTTTGACATCCAACTGCTTGTTCAAGAGCGAGGCATCAAACTGGAAGTCATGGGCGCACCGGCAGAAGCTTTTGTTGACGGCGTGATGATAAACGGTATCGCCGAGCTATTGTTCTCCGTTATGCGGGATATTTTATACGGCCACGAGAAGCAGTCCTTCCCCTGCGCTAACTCGGAACAAGCCACCGATGCGGTATTCAAAATCCTGCGTAACGCCAAGCTAATACGGCCCAATATTGAACCCAACGTTGTGGTCTGCTGGGGCGGTCACTCGATTCGCCGTGAGGAGTATAATTACACCAAGAAGGTCGGCTATGAACTCGGGCTCAGAGGCCTGGACATCTGTACCGGTTGCGGTCCGGGTGCGATGAAGGGCCCCATGAAAGGCGCCACTATTAGCCACGCAAAGCAGCGTCACACCGACGGACGTTATATCGGTCTAACCGAGCCGGGTATTATCGCTGCCGAATCACCCAACCCCATTGTTAACGAGCTGGTCATTCTACCCGATATCGAAAAAAGACTGGAGGCCTTTGTCCGTGTAGGTCACGGTTTTATCGTCTTCCCCGGAGGCGCGGGGACTGCCGAGGAGATACTTTACTTACTCGGTATTCTGCTCGACCCAGCCAACGAGCCCATTCCCTTTCCGCTGGTATTTACCGGCCCAGAAAGCGCCCGAGAATACTTCCAGCAAATTGATGACTTTATTGGTATCACCCTGGGTGAAAAAGCCCAGCATCGCTATCAAATCATCATCGACGATCAACAACAGGTTGCCGCTACTATGCGTCAGGGCATCAACGATGTCCGCGCCTTTAGAAAACGTGAGGCTGATGCCTATAACTTTAACTGGCTGCTGCGCATTGACCACGACTTTCAGCAACCGTTCGAGCCCGATCACCAAAACATGGCTGAGTTGAAACTGAACAAGGATCAACCCGCCCACAAATTGGCCGCCGATCTACGACGAGCATTCTCTGGTATTGTCGCTGGCAATGTTAAAGATCAAGGCATTCGGGCCATAGAACAACACGGCCCGTTTAAGCTGCAAGGCGATACTGCCATTATGGAGCCCATGGATAAGCTGCTGCAGTCATTTGTCGAGCAGCAGCGGATGAAACTACCCGGAACTGAATATCACCCTTGTTATCAACTGGTCAAATAACCTTAAAGGGGCAGTTAAGCACCACAACTGCCCCCTGAACCACGATCATCACTTGTCGAGTGACTACAAAAAATACCATTATTATCCTAACGATTTAGCGTAATAGACGGATAATAAAAATGAACGAAGCAGCAACACTGGTCCACGATAACAACCATGAATGCCCAGAAGGCTATCACCCCTTTACCCTTGACGGTAGCTTCAACGACGCCTTGGCTCCGCTTTATATGAAGATTACCGACAGCGGTATGTCACTGGCGCTGCGACTCAAGAAGCATCACTGCAACCCCATGGGCATTTGTCATGGCGCCGTCTATATGAGTTTGATGGACATCGCTCTCTGCGCCGCTGTCTGTCATAGCGCCGGCCTATACACCGGCATGCCGACAATCAACATCAACCTCGATTATATGGCCGCCAGCAAAGAGGGCGACTGGCTGTTCACCGAGGCTGAGACGTTAAAACTCACCAATACCATCGGTTTCTCACAGGGCAAGGTTCTGGCTGCCGACGGCAGCGTCAACGTCAGTGCCAGCGGCCATTTTAAACTGCCCAAAGACCTTGCCAATGCTGAGGGAGTCAGCGTTGAAGAGCTGCTGAAGATGTTCGCCTAAAATAATAATATTTTTTGTGCAATAAAAGTCATTGTCCATTCGTCTATAGCTATAAGGTCATCGCATGAGGTGGTGACCACTTCGACGACGGATTGAACAATGAACAAAAAACTATTTATCTCCAGCGCCATCGGCGCAGTATTAACCACCACCAGCCTCGGCGCCCTCGCCGTTCCCGATCAACCCCAGCAGTGGGAAAAATGTGCCGGTATCGCCAAGGCCGGTGCCAACGACTGCGGTGCATTGGATGGCAGCCACGGCTGTGCCGGTCAAGCCAAGGCCGACAATCTTGCCAATGAATGGGTCTACGTGCCCTCTGGCACCTGCGACAAAATCACCGGCGGCCGTGTCGCTGCCCTCAAACCGGCGAAATAATAATGTCGTCAGCGCTGACTGGCGTCGGGGTTGGGCTTAGGCCCAGCCACGCCGCCGACATTCTATCCTCTCTGCCCACCATTGATTGGCTGGAGCTGTTGGTAGACAACCACCTCTGTGACGGCGGCTTTAACCGCGCCATTCTCAAGCCCTTAGCAGAGCATTACCCACTGAGTTTTCACTGTGTCAGCATGGATGTTGGCGGTAAAACGCCGCTTAACAAAACGTATCTGGCTAAGCTAAAACAGCTGGCAGAGGAGTTACAGCCACAGCAAATTTCTGACCACATCAGTTTCTGTCGCGGCCAGGGTCGCTATTTTCACAACCTGCTACCCTCGCCCTTCAACCGCAAAGAGCTAAGCCATTATGTAGACAGGGTAAAACAGATTCAGGATATTCTCGGGCGACAGATATTGCTTGAAAATGTCTCCCGCTATATCGATTACCAAGATAACGAGATGACAGAGGGTGAGTTTATGACCGAGCTCTGTCAGCGGGCAGACTGTTTTTTACTGTTCGATGTTAATAATGCATATGTTAACCAACACAATCATCACACCGATGCCCTCGAGGTCTTCAACCAACTGCCCCTAGCGCGCATCAAAGAACTACACTTGGCGGGCTACGAGCAACGGCAACAATTCTTACTCGACAGCCATAGTCAGCCTGTTTCTGAACCCGTCTGGCAGCTCTACAGAGAGGTTTATCAATCGCTACAATATCAGCAGGTGCCGACGCTGATCGAGTGGGATAATAAACTTCCCCCACTGACTGAATTACTCGCCGAGAGAGATCGTTGCTTAAGCCAGCAGGCCATGGCCACCGGCCGGGCGACTGCGGAGGTGAAATGCACAGCCTAAGCCCCTCCGAGCAATTCACCGCCACCCTGGTCGACAGCGCGAACAAGCCTCCAGCGCTGCGCAGCGGCAGCACAGCGCTTTATCGAGAGTGCAACCAACAGGCGTTAATCGACAGTATTTTTAATGCCTATCCGCTAACACGGATATGGTGTGGCGATCAGATCTTCAGCGATGCATGCTCCGCCTATTGCCGAAACCCCAGCCAGCACTGGGACCTCAACCGCTACCCTCTGGCTTTTACCTCCTGGCTACAAGTACACCGAAGCGGTGATACCGAGATGCTGGTCTTAGCCGCGATAGAGGCTCAACTACAGGCCAACTATTACCATCACAACCCCGCCGCCATCGACCAGCAGCAACTCACAGCATTGAGCGAAGAGCAGCAGCTGGCTCTACGATGGCACATCGGTCAACATATCGGCCTCTATCAGGTTACCGCCAAGCTTGCCGACTTTCTCAACCAGCATAAAACCATTGGCCTCGATTTAACCCCCGACAAGCACCCGCAGTGGCTGATTATTTCTCGCCTCACTGTCTTTCATCAACTCGATTGGCTTTCGCAGCCGCTGTATGCTTTTATAGAACAGTTGCGACAGGGATGCAGCCTCGGTTTTTTGTTAGATAGCTTCGAAGCATCGATGGGTTGTCCACTCGACATCCAATGGCTGAGCCTGGCTATCGAACGGCAATGGATAACCAGCTTTACGCTGGCAGAGTATCAGGAAGAGACTCATGGGATTTAATCAGGATGAACTTAACTCGCTGTATCAATATGCCTATAGTTTGACCGCCGACCCAGACCAGGCCTACGACTTGCTACAATCTGCGGTCGAACGTTTTCTACTAAAAAAGCCACTGACACTGAAAAAATCTAGTTACTTAAAAAAAATGATACGCAATCAGTTCATCGACCAGTACCGGCACAACCTGAATTATCCAAGCGAGCCACTGTGTTCAGTCAATGAGCAGCTCTGCGCCGAACAGCAACTAGAGCAAACCGTCATCAACCGGCAGACGCTAGAGAAAATATGGCAACAACTAAACCCCAGTGAGCGAG
Organism: Sinobacterium norvegicum; assembly: GCF_923077115.1. NCBI lineage: Bacteria > Pseudomonadati > Pseudomonadota > Gammaproteobacteria > Cellvibrionales > Spongiibacteraceae > Sinobacterium > Sinobacterium norvegicum. The sequence continues at coordinate 52,108 of NZ_CAKLPX010000003.1, read as the reverse complement.
AGTTACTGCATTTGTGGGCGATAGATGGCTTGACCAACAAGCAAATCAGCCAACAGCTTGAACGTCCCATTGGCACGGTGTTGTCGCAGATTTTCAGAATCAAGCAAAAGCTCAATAGCAGCAAAGTCGTATCGCTGTCGGCGATAGGAGGCAGCCAACGTGGCCACTAATATCAAACACCAGGTCAAGACCTTGGTCGAAAAACAACAGCTCAGCAGTGAGCAATTGTCTCGGCTACAGGGCAGCAACTATTCTCCATGGACATGGCAACGCTATGCCGCCGTTGTTGCGACACTGCTGCTATTCCCGCTTATTTACCTGTTTAATACGCTGCCCAACAACCCCGTCAGCAGTGAACAGCTGGCCAGCATGATCGCCTTAGAAGTTGCCAACAATCATATCTCGATGAAACCGCTGGAGGTGCAGACTGATTCCATCCAAGACATACGACAGTATTTCTCACAGCTGGCATTCTCACCGATTAGCAGCGGCAAAATATCGTCACAAAAACAGCTTTTAGGGGCCCGTTACTGCTCGATACAGGGCATTACTGCTGCACAAATTCGCTACCAACAAGGGCAAGCTGACCATAAAACAACACTGTACCAAGTTGCCTATGATGAGGCGGTATTCCAAGCGCTAAAGCTAAGAGTCGACAGCTCACCTATGGTTATTCCCGCCCGCGGCTTAACCGTTAAGCTCTGGCAAGAACAAGGTTTACTGATGGCCGAGGTTTATGCGCAGTAACGCTAATCAGCGGTGATCACCCGGCGGCTGCGGCGATAACCGCGGATACCATCGTAGGTGAAGATGGCCAAGCTCAACCAAATCAAACTAAACGTCGCCATCTTCTCCACAGTCAACGCCTCACCGAAATACAGCACCGCAATCAAAAAGACCATCGTCGGCGTGATGTATTGTAAAAAACTCAAGCTGATAAAAGTCAGCTGTTTCGCCGCCGCGCCAAACAAAAACAGAGGCAGTGCTGTTACCAAGCCCGACAATGGCAAAATATAGTCATACTGTGGCTGCAGCAAAAAACTTAGATCACCGCGTTGGTATAAATACCACAAATATACCAGTGCCAGCGGCAACATAACCACTGTCTCAGCGGTTAACGAGGTCAGGGCCGGTGATGATATTTTCTTCTTAATCAGCCCATAAATCCCCCAGCTAAACGCCAGGGACAGCGAAATAAGTGGCAACGTGCCAATGAAAACTAACTGAATCACAATACCTACAGCGGCAAGACCTATAGCAAGGGCCTGCATTCTATTGACCCGCTCCGACAGGAACAACATGGCCAAGACTATATTCACCAAGGGGTTGATGAAATACCCCAGGCTGGCCTCCAAGGTTTGGCTGCTGCTAATGGCATAAATATAAGTTCCCCAGTTGATCGACAGCATCACCGCCGCTATCGACAGCCACAGCATTTCTTGACGCTGACAGAGCACTGCCCACAGCTCAGCCAACTTACCCATGGCTGCCATCACCGCCAACAACAATACCATGGCCCATACCACACGGTGCGCAAGCACCTCAAACGGCGCAACATCAGCAACCAGGATAAAATAGAGTGGGAAAACTCCCCAGAGTATATATGCACCCAGCGCTCGCAATAAAGCGGGTGAAATCATAGCAAACCTCAAATACAGCAGATATTATCGCTTAACAGCCAATCGGCAGCGGCGAAATACTCGCCGGTACAGTAAAATACAACGCCGGATGAAGATAACAATGGGGCCTGGCGTCGAGCGGCTCAAAGTACGCGAGTCAAACTGGCAAAAATATAAGTATTAATACCTATGCCCCGTCGATTGTTGCCAACACCTTTTATGAAGAGAACCTCATGGCCGAACTTTTGATCAACCTACGCAATGCCCCCGCCGATGAAATCGATGACTTAATCGAGTTACTCGACAGCCATCAAATAGATTACTACCAAACTTCGGGCGGCAGCTTTGGTCTGTCCTTACCAGGGTTATGGGTTAATGACGCCGATCAATTTCAACGTGCAAGATCACTGATCGACCAATATCAGCATGAAAGGCAACAGCGTATTCGAGCACAGTTTCAGCAGGCTAAAGACAGCAATCAGCATGACACTGTGTGGGCTCGATTAAAGCGAATCCCCAACCGCATGATCACTTTTTCAATTATGATTTTTATCGTTATCATCGCCTCTATCAAGCCTTTTATGGATATGTTTTAAACATCAATATGTAAAAAAAGCCCTTATCAGCTCTATTTTTAATAAAAAATAGCCACCCAATAATAAAATCATTTTTTTATGGTTTGTTATACCCAACTGTTTTATCGATAAATATTGATTTCTGCCATCAACAACAATAACAATTACTTAGCCAGAGGTATTTCGTTAGTAAAAACATCTGATTTACGTAGAAAACACATATAAAAATGCCTCGACACTAGTACATGCCGCAAAATAATCAAAAAACATCGACTAATTATCGACTTATCTGGTGATATTACTTAAAAAATAGTCTACATTAATCTGCGAGGTAGTTTTTAAGATTTATAGGAGGGTGATTTTGCTAGCAAAATCAGCAAATCTTAACACTCTGTCTCAACCTTGCTAGTAGTCGGTGGCGAATGGAATGACGCTTTTTCTCCCCAGGGCATAAAAATAATGTTGCACATATGGACTTGAGATTAAAAGAGAGAAATCACATGATGAAAAAAATTCTAGCTGCAGGAACCATTTCTGCTCTTGGCGCCGTGCTGCCGCTTCAGGCTGTTTTAGCCGACGAAGTTTCGGTCTACGGTAAATTCAATATGTCCTACGGTTTCAATACCGAGGATAACGCGGTTGGCTATACGGTACGTGATAACTATGAGCTTGAATCACACGCCAGCCGTTTAGGTGTTAAGGGTGGTCATGACCTATCCGACAGCCTAAAGATGATTTACACCATGGAATTCGGCGTGACTGCGGATAACAATGATGGTGACACTTTCAACCAGCGTAATATTTTCCTCGGTGCCCAAGGCAACTGGGGTACCTTCTTAGCCGGTCGTTACGATTCAGCGCTGAAGAAGATTCAATACAGCCCTGCTGGCTCTGTCGATCTGTTCGATGATAACGACTACGGTGACTACGATTCAACCTTCATCGGTGATGATCGTTTAAACAACAACCTCGTTTATGCCACGCCAGAAATGGGCGGTTTCTCTGCGATGATTCAGGTCCAGCCCGGTGAAGATTCCGGTGCCAAGGGTGATGATGACGACAGCGGCGCCATCGATAGCTTCTCTGGTTCTGTTGCCTACGATATGGACAAGACGCTACACGTAGCCCTTGCTTATAACAACAATATCAACAACGCCGATACCATCCGCCTCGCAGCTAAGTGGAACATTGGCATGATCGCCCTTGGCGCCATGATGCAGCAGGCTGAAGAAAACCAGAAAGATGGTGGCGTTGGCTGTAATGCTGGCAGCAACCTCTGTGGAACGCTCGGCGCTGTTAAGAAACAGAGCTCATACCTAGGTAGCGTTGGCTTCACTCTGGATAAACTAGTGCTTAAGGCACAGATGTCACAGGGTACGCACGAACTTGTCAGCGGTGCCAGTGACGTTAAGATCACTAACTATGGCCTAGGCGCTGATTACAATATCGATCCAGCCAACACGGCTTATGTCTTTGTTGCTCAGGCGATCTCCGATGAGAAAGTCTTAGGCAAAGATGACGGTGCTAACACCGCTTTCCGTGCCGGTTATATCTTTAAGTTCTAAGTTATACCACCCAGTACCTACCCCGCGCTTGATATTTGTCGCGGGGTAGCGTCTTATTAATACAAACGCTGTATTGAATAATATTGTTAATAAGGTTTTTTATGAAAAAATATCGCACAGGGCTGTGTTTAAGCGTATTAGCCTGCAGTTTACTCAGCGCAAACCTCATCAGCGCCGAAGAGACGAAAGAATTCGATGTCGACGTGGCCGAATACGGCGACCTCAACAAACTCTATCAGGAGAAAGACCAGGCCAATGATTCCGTTAAGATATGGAATGATGAGAATGGCTGGTTTCCCAACAATAAGAAGACCTACGGCAATAATGCCGCAGAACCCGGTGCCACCGTCGCCTCAGCGACAACCGCCGCCCCTGCGCCAGCAGTCCCCAGCCATGAGATCAAGCAACGCTACAGCGTCAGTGACCCGTCTGTGGCCATCGAAGAGCTATACCGTGAAATGAGCGAACAGTGCCCAACAGGCTGGCAGAAAGTGAGCGAGCGCTCACAACCTATTCCCGACAGTAAACACTACTACCTTTACTACCAGTTTAATTGTACTGAGTAGTACCAAAAGACAAAGAATAACGGCCGCTAATGCGGCCGTTTTTGTAACTGTTGCTTTAGATGATCATATTCTTTTTTCAGGCTTTCTTTATCGACGGTGAAGTCTTTGGTAAAAGAACCCTGGTGCATCACCTCCATCCACTCCTGATGTTGCTGCCAAACCTGTTCAGTCACCATCTCTGGCTTGTCCATTGCTTTTACCCCTGCTTTAAATCGTTATACCAAGTAAAGTCTAGGTTCGGCTATTTAGAAAGCTGCCCCGGGCAAAAACACCACTTTTTCATCAACGCGTCATAAATTGTATACAACAATAACAATGAAAACGGGCTCATAGCCCATCACGTCAGCAACAAAAACGCCGCTATTGAGCGGCGTTTTTGGTTGCTCTCATCTCTGTCAAACGTTGCCGTAACCAATCGGCCGAGGCCATCGGCTCATCGTCAGGGCAATCGATAATATACGCCTTGCCAGTCCATGAACTCTTGGTCGCCAAGCGCTCGATAAACGTCTCAGCCGAGCTGACATATTTGCCGCCTCGGCGAAGCTTCAGCCGCATATGATCCGCCGCATCCGCTGCGCTGTGCCGACTGCCGTTACGCTCAAACTCACAGCCCGACTGTGCCAGCACGGCAACCAATTGTTCCACCTCTTGCTGGTAGGGCTCGGCTGTCTCGGCCAATACCCGCCCCCCCATTAACAGGCCAAGCAATAATACGATGAGTCTCATCTCACCCCCTTTTTATCCGCCAACTGCCTCTGCTGCTGCGGATCAAATAACAGCGTCGCCATCAGCGGGTTATGATCGGAGGTGGTGGTGGCAACCGTGCTGGTGGCAACAACGGTCAAGCCCCGAACGTAGATATGATCCAACGCCAGATCAAATACGGTGGTACGAAAATCCTGCTCAAACGACAGTGGACGCAGACCTAACTGCTCGGCATAGCCATCGACCAAGGCCTGGCGCTCATCACTCCAAGTGTTAAAGTCGCCGGCAAATATAATCGGCCCGCGATGCTCAGACACCCAATCGATACTCTGTTGGATCTGTGCCTTTAACGCTTCGATGCCAATGCTGAAGTTTACCCCGTGAATATTAATCACCAACAATTTCTGTTCACTGCCGGCGATGGCATACAGACTTAACGCCGTCGCCTTAGGTGTGCGTAACAGTGGCTCCATACTGGATAAATTGCAGCGGCCAATAGGTTCAACCCTCGAGGCGGTTAAGACGCCGGTATCCTGCCCTGCGGTTTGATAACCGGGTGCGAAATATAACTGATGCTCTCGCTCGATTTTTTCGATTAACGGTGGCGACAGCGTGGCCTCCTGCAACAGCAATAAATCTTTGTCCGCCGACAACGCCTTGAGTTCAGGCAGCAGTGCTGGTTGTTGCGCTTTTTGCAGGTTCCAAATCAACACACTGAAACGTTGATCGAGTCGCGCCAACTGAGTCTTGTCGGTGTTAGCGGGATACAACTGCTGGCCACAGCGCTGATACCACTGTTGACGCTGCTCCTCACTGACCTGCGGGTGGCAGGCACTGACTAACCAAGCAACCAATAGAACGCTGATTATCCGATTCATACCGCCTCCATTCTCGCAATATCACGCAACCACAAAAAAAGGCGCACAGGGCGCCTTTCTATCATAACCGATTTTTCTTAACCGTTCTTCGGGCGGCTATCAAACTCTTTCGGCTCATCGCGACCAAACATACCGAAGGTCATATAGGATATCCACGTTGGCTTGGCGCCCTTCTTGGTATAAAGCGCTACAAACTCGCCATTTTTATCAATATACGGCGAGTCGGGATAATTTTCTGTCAATACTTTAAAGCTGTCTTCGGCCAACTGATCCATCTCGAGCAACATATAGGCCTGAGTCATAACCGCCAAGGCATCGGCTACCGCCGGTGTCTGCTGGAAGTTTTCAACCACGTAACGGCCGCGATTGGCGGCGGCAAGAAAGGCCTGTCGCTGGAAGTAGTAGTTGGCGACGTTCACCTCGTAGCGGGCCAGCAAGTTGCGCAAATAAATCATTCGGGCACGGGCATCTGGCGCATATTCGCTGCTGGGATAGCGTGCTAACAACACCGAGAAATCACTGAATGACTGACGCGCAGCACCAGGGTCTCGCTTGGTTTTGTCGGTGCTGGTAAAACGGTCGAAGATACTTTTGCCGGCATCAAAATTAGATAAGCCCTTCATGTAATAGGCATAATCGACATTGGGGTGACTGGGGTGCAGGCGAATAAAACGCGATGCAGCCTCTACCGCGGCCTCAGTCTCATAGGCCTTATAATGGGCATAGATCAATTCTAACTGCGCCTGTTCAGCATAGGGGCCGAACGGGTAACGTGATTCTAACAACTGCAGGCTGGAAACGGCGGCACTGTAGTTAGAGTTTTTTAATTGTTCCTTAGCGCGGCTATAAATCTGCTGTTCAGAAAGATCTTCGCGGGGCTTCTCGTCATTGCTGGAACAACCGCTGATAGCGACCAAAAAGGCAATGAGTAGAATGTTAATCAAACGCATGAATGGCATTCCTAGGGTGTCTGCACGTATAATAGTGGGCAACAGTCTACCGTCATTCGTATCTCGCCTAAAGCGATATCCACAGAAAGTACCTACTATGGCCGAAAAAATTACCCTGCACGCGCTGGTTCCACTTGAACTCACCGGCAAGCGTTGCGATCAAGTTGCCCATGAATTGTTCCCCGAGTACTCTCGCTCGCGGCTGCAAACCTGGATTAAAAGCGGTGAATTAACCGTCGATGGCAACACATTCCGCGCCAAAGACAAGGTGTATGCCGATATGGCTCTCAGTGTTGCCACCGTCGTTGCCGACGAGGAAGAGTGGATCGCCGAGGATATCCCACTGGACATCGTGCACGAGGACGACGAGGTTATCGTCATTAACAAGCCCATCGGGCTGGTTGTCCACCCCGCCGCGGGGCACGCCAATGGTACCTTACTCAATGCCCTGCTCAACCACTGTCCCGATCTGGCCAGCGTACCCAGAGCCGGTATTGTTCACCGCTTAGACAAGGACACCAGTGGCTTGATGGTGGTGGCGAAGACTTTGAGCGCCCATACGGACTTGGTTAATCAGCTGCAAGAACGCAGTGTCAGCCGTACCTATCAGGCGGTGACCACCGGCTCGATGACCGGTGGTGGCACCATCGAGACCATGATGGACCGTCATCCCCGCGACCGCAAGAAGATGGCTGTCGCCCTGGTAGGCGGCAAAGAAGCGATTACCCACTACCGTCTGATGGAGCGCTTCAGCGATTTCACCCATATTAAAGTCAATTTAGAAACCGGCCGCACCCACCAAATCCGCGTCCACATGGCCCACATTCGCAAGCCGCTGGTTGGCGATCAGGTCTATCGTGGCAGGCTGCAGCTCCCCAAGGGCGCCACCCCCTCGTTAATCGAGGTGTTGCGTAATTTCAAGCGCCAGGCCCTGCACGCCTATCAACTTGAATTGTGGCACCCGGGCACCGGCGAACGCGTGACCTGGCAGGCTGAGCCACCACAGGACTTCCTCGATCTGGTCGCCGCGCTGAGAGTCGACAAGAAAGAACGAGAAAGCCTATTGTGACACTCTTTGCCGAGCACTACTTGCTCGCAGACTGGCCTGCGCCTGCGCGGGTCAAAACCCTGATGACCACTCGTTTAGGCGGCGTCAGCACGGCGCCGTTCGACAGTTTAAACCCGGCCCAGCACGTCGGCGACGACAGCAGACAGGTCGATGCCAACCGCCAAATTATTGCCGCCACCCTCAATCAACTCGGTGATGTTGACGCCGTACAATGGCTCAATCAAACCCACAGTATCGATGTTATCCACAGCGATTACCATACTGTCAGCCAATCACCCGATGCCGACGCCTGTACCACTGTCATCCCTAATATTGCCTGCGCCGTCATGACCGCCGACTGCCTGCCACTGCTGCTCTGCCGTCAGGATGGCAGCGCTGTTGCCGCCTGCCATGCCGGCTGGCGGGGCTTGCTCGATGGTGTTATCGAACAGACTGTGCAACAACTGGCCGGCAATAGCGCCAGTCCAATCTTGGTCTGGTTGGGGCCGGCTATCAGCCAGGCCAGCTTTGAAGTAGGCGGCGAAGTACGCCAGCAGTTTTTAGCCGCCGCCGGCAACCAGCAAGCAGCCACCGATGACTGTTTTATCGACAGTGGCAATAGCAATAAATACCTGGCCGACCTCTATCAACTGGCTCGACTGCGCCTGCATCGGCTATCGATAGATCAAATCTTTGGCGGTGAATTATGCACCTTCAACGACAGACAACGCTTTTACTCCTACCGCCGTGACGGGCAAACCGGCAGGCTGGCGTCTATTATTTGGCTCGACTAGGGCACCATATCGATTCAACATGGGCTATGGCCATGTTTTGGCACAGGTTATCTGATTAGTAAGGCAGTTAGCTCGCCAGCGTTTATTTTGACCCCCTTACTTGAAAAAGGTCAAATTGACCTCATATTGTTAGTAACATGGCGATATTAAGACCGCGCTTCTTGCCCGGCCCCGCCAATTTATATCGATGAGGAATAGCAATGCGACCCGATAAATTTACCCATTCGTTGCAGCAAGCCCTGGCAGATGCCCAGTCTATGGCTATCCGTAACGACAATAACTATATAGAGCCGGCGCATATTTTACTGGCACTGCTCAATCAACAAAACGGCAGTATACTGCCTATTCTGCAACAGGCAGGCAGCAATATTGAGCAGTTCAGCGCCGCCCTGCACGACAAGATTGAGCACTACGCCAAGGTGTCCGAGAGCAACGGTGAAGTCCACCTATCGGCCAATAGCAGCAAGCTATTTAACCTGGCCGATAAACAGGCCCATCAAAACAACGACAGCTTTCTTTCCAGTGAGTTAGTTTTACTGGCGGCACTGGAAGACCGAGACCTCAAGAAACTGATCGAGAGCTGCGGTGCCAGCAAACAACATATCCAACAAGCGGTGAATAATGTGAGAGATGGCAGTACAGTCGACAGCGCCGATGCGGAAGAAAACCGTCAGGCACTGGATAAATACACCCAGGATTTAACCGCACTGGCCGAGAGCGGCAAGCTTGACCCGGTGATTGGCCGCGATGATGAGATTCGTCGCACCATTCAAGTGTTGCAACGTCGCACCAAAAACAACCCGGTATTGATTGGTCAGCCCGGTGTCGGTAAAACCGCCATCTTAGAGGGCCTGGCTCAGCGTATTATCAACGGTGAGGTGCCCGAGGGGCTGAAACACAAGCGCATCCTCAGCCTCGACTTGGGCGCACTGTTAGCGGGCGCCAAGTTCCGCGGCGACTTCGAAGAGCGCCTGAAGGCTGTGCTCAATGAGCTCGACAAGCAGGAAGGTAATATCATCCTGTTTATCGATGAGATTCACACCCTAGTCGGTGCCGGTAAGAGCGAGGGCTCAATGGACGCCGGTAACATGCTCAAGCCAGCCTTGGCCCGCGGTGAGCTGCACTGTGTCGGTGCCACCACGCTGGATGAATACCGTCAGAACATCGAGAAAGACGCCGCCCTCGAGCGCCGCTTCCAAAAAGTGCTGGTCGAAGAGCCTACCGAGGAAGACACCATTGCCATTTTACGTGGCCTGAAAGAGCGCTACGAGATTCACCACGGCGTCGACATTACCGACTCGGCGATTATTGCCGCGACCAAGTTGTCGACCCGCTATATTACCGACCGTCAGCTGCCGGATAAGGCCATCGATTTAATCGATGAAGCTGGCAGTCAAATCCGTATGGAAATCGACTCCAAACCTGAGTCGATGGACAAGCTCGAACGCCGACTGATTCAATTCAAGATCGAGCGCGAGGCCATCAAGAAAGACTCCGATGCCGCGGCGGTTGCCCGACTCGACAGTCTCAATCAACAGATCGACAAAATTGAGCGTGCCTACAGCGATTTAGAAGAGGTATGGAAGGCCGAAAAAGCCAGCCTACAGGGCTCCAACAAAACCAAGACCGAGCTCGATGCCGCCAGAACGAAACTGGAAGCCGCTCAACGCAGCGGTGATTTAACACTGATGTCTGAGCTGCAATACGGCGTTATTCCCGCCCTAGAAAAACAGGTCAAGGCCGAGGAGAGCAACCCCAAGGTCGAGCGAAAACTGCTGCGTAACAAGGTAACTGAGGCGGAGATTGCCGATATCGTCAGCCGCTGGACCGGCATACCAGTGAATAAAATGCTCGAGGGCGAACGTGGCAAGCTGCTGCGTATGGAGGATGAGTTGCACGCCCAGGTCATCGGCCAGGACGAGGCTGTAACCTCGGTCTGTAACGCCGTCCGACGCTCGCGGGCCGGCTTGTCCGACCCCAACCGCCCGAACGGTTCGTTCCTGTTCCTCGGCCCCACCGGCGTCGGTAAGACCGAACTGTGTAAGGCACTGTCGGGGTTCTTATTCGATACCGAGGAGGCCATTATTCGCCTCGACATGTCGGAGTATATGGAGAAGCATTCGGTGTCCCGTTTAATCGGTGCGCCACCGGGCTATGTCGGTTATGACGAGGGCGGTTACCTCACCGAGGCCGTGCGTCGCAAGCCGTATGCCCTGGTGCTGTTCGATGAGATCGAAAAGGCTCACCCCGATGTCTTCAATATCCTGTTACAGGTATTGGAGGACGGCCGCCTGACCGACAGCCAGGGGCGTACCGTCGACTTTAAGAATACTGTTATTGTGATGACCTCCAACCTCGGCTCGGAACGCATTCAGGAACTGTCCTCGAACAAGTCTTTCGATACCATCAGTTTCGACGATGAGACCGACCAGAACCTGCTCAACGAGCACCGCAACCAGGCGATCAAGACCTCGGTTATGGAAATCGTTGGCCAGCACTTTAGGCCGGAGTTTATCAACCGTATCGATGAGAGCGTGGTCTTCCATCCACTGGAAATGGCGCAGCTGGGCAATATTGCCAATATCCAGTTGGCCCGTTTAAACCAGCGTTTAGAAGAACAAGGCTTGGTACTCAAGCTCGATGAGGCGGCCATGACGCTGGTCTTAGAGGCCGGTTACGATCCGGTTTACGGCGCCCGCCCCCTCAAGCGTGCGTTGCAGACCTATATCGAAAACCCACTGTCGTCACAGTTATTGAACGGTGATTTCAGCGACGGCGATACGATTATTGCCGGGGTCAACGAACAGCAGCAGCTGACCTTTAGCAAAGCATAAGCGCTGTTATTAACCCACAAAAAAAGCCCCAGCCGACACGTCGGCTGGGGCTTTTTTATAGCCGGTGGTAACGCTTACTGACAATATGTCTTAATCGCCTCGCGGGCGTTATCCATCTCGCGTTTTTTGGCCGCATCATCGAGCACGTAGGGGTTACCGTCCTCATCACGCATGCGAATAATGCCGGGGCGCTGAACCAGCTCAAGATGCTTCTTGGCCTCGCCGCAGATTCGCTCCGCCTCACCGGGCTCCAAGCCGCTTTGCTGCTCTGGCTGCTGAGACTCCGTTGCCGCCTCACCTGTCGCGGCCGTATCTTCGGCCGCCGGGGTTCTTGGAATCACCTTGCCGGTATGGATATCCACCAACACTGCATCAGCGCCAGCTGGCGGGTGTTTGCCATAGTGAACGTTGCCGCTGGCATCGTTCCAGCGGTAATAGCTTTGTTTGGCGGCATAGGCTGACGATATGGACAATGACGTCAACATCAGTAAAAGGACTGCAGTAAGTAACGATCTGATCATGGAAGACTACCGGTTCAATTTATTATTGTGACAACACGCCTGTAACGAAGACGCAAACACCTGTTAGATAGAGAAAATAAGCTAATAGGCATTTTTTGATCGTCCACCATAGCCCAGACACTATTTTTTTACAATTGAGCCGGCGGCAATAATTGACAGAGTACACAGCTTGACGGACAATCGCGCAATGACTGATGTTAACGCTGACTGAGATGACCTCTCCGTGGCCAGTGAATAAAGCGTCAATAGCGCTAAAGACTTCAACACAGCCATCCCAAAGCAAACAGTACGCACCACATTCGTACTACTGCTTAGGTTCGACTACCCGTCAAACCTGGGTTAAACCCGAACAAAGAAGCCTGAATAACGAAGTAAACGCCTCTTTGTTGTAGCGATGCAGCTAACTCGGGTCATTAATAGGCCGTATAGCCACAAGCCATACGGAAATAAGCCATTCTATTCTTTGCCGCCGTAGGCCAAGAATTACTGTACCAAAGGTGCAACTGTGACAGAAGAAAACAAAACGGAAGTTCTTTCCGGCGGTCAGATGATCGCACGTGCGTTAGAAGATGAAGGTGTTGAGTTTATATTTGGCTACCCCGGCGGTGCCGTTCTCCACATCTATGATGCTCTCTATACCCACTGTAAAATTCCCCATATCTTGGTTCGCCATGAACAGGCTGCGACGCACGCCGCCGACGGTTACACCCGTGCCACCGGTAAGACCGGTCTGGTACTGGTCACCTCTGGCCCCGGCGCCACCAACGCCATTACCGGTATTGCCACCGCCTATATGGACTCGATCCCAATGGTGGTGCTGTCGGGTCAGGTCGCCAGCCATCTGATTGGTGGTGACGCCTTCCAGGAAACCGACATGGTGGGTATTTCTCGCCCGATTGTTAAGCACAGTTTCCTGGTCTCTAAGGCGGAAGACATTCCCGAGACAATTAAGAAGGCGTTTTACCTTGCCTCTTCCGGTCGCCCCGGCCCTGTGGTTATCGATTTACCAAAAGATATCACCAGCCCATTCGAGAAGTTTGATTACAACTACCCGAAAAAAGTTAAAATGCGCTCTTACACACCGGCGGCCCGCGGTCACTCTGGCCAGATCCGCAAAGCGGTTAATCTGATCAAAGAAGCCAAGCGTCCGGTTATCTACGCCGGTGGTGGCGTTATTCAGGGCAACAGCTCTGAGTTGCTGACCGAGTTAGTGAAAAAGCTTAAATTTCCCTGTACCACGACCTTGATGGGCCTGGGTGCTTTCCCCAGCAGCGATGATCAATGGCTGGGGATGCTGGGGATGCACGGCACCTACGAAGCCAACAATGCCATGCACCACAGCGACTTAATCGTTTGTATCGGCGCCCGCTTCGATGATCGGACCACCAACACGCCGAGCAAGTACTGCCCAACGGCCAAGATTATTCACGTCGATATCGACCCGGCCTCGATCTCCAAAACCATCAAAGCCGATATTCCTATCGTTGGCCCCGTCGACAATGTGCTGAAAGAAATGCTGTCGCAGATTGATGAGTTAACGGCCAAGGGTGAGTTCAACACCGATACCGACGCACTCGGTAACTGGTGGGATATGATTAATCAATGGCGCGACGAGTTCGGTATCTATACCGGCAACCGTTTCACCATTAATGAAAATGGCCTACTAAAGCCACAACAGGTTATCCAGTGTCTGTACAACCTCACCAAGGATGACGATTTTTACCTGTCGTCCGATGTTGGTCAACACCAAATGTTTGCCGCCCAATACTACAAGTTTGACAAGCCACGTCGCTGGTTAAACTCCGGTGGACTCGGCACCATGGGCTTTGGCCTGCCGGCGGCAATGGGGGCTAAGCTTGCCTATCCTGATGCCACTGTAGGCTGTGTCACCGGTGAAGGTAGCATCCAGATGAACATTCAGGAGCTATCAACCTGTACGCAATACAACTTGCCAGTGAAGATTTTCAATCTCAACAACCAGTCTCTTGGTATGGTTCGTCAGTGGCAGGAAATGCAATACGATGAGCGCTTAAGCGCCTCTGTTAGCTACGCCGACTCACTGCCAGACTTCGTTAAATTGGTCGAGTCATACGGTCATGTTGGCATGGTGGTAAAACACGCCGACGAGCTGGAAGAGAAAATGAAAGAAGCGCTAAGCCTGAAAGACCGCCTAGTGTTTATGGACATTTACACCGACACCAAAGAACACGTCTACCCGATGTTGATCGCACCAGATGGTTCTATGCGCGATATGCTGCTGAGCAAAACGGAGCGTACTCAATAATGAAACGTATTATCTCTTTGTTAATGGAAAACGAACCCGGCGCTCTGTCTCGTGTTGTCGGTCTGTTCTCGCAACGTGGCTATAACATCGAAACCTTGACCGTGGCACCCACCGAAGATGAGACCCTGTCTCGTCTGACGTTAACCACGATTGGCGATGATCACAAGATCGAACAGATTACCAAGCACCTCAACCGTTTGGTCGATGTGGTGAAGCTGGTTGATCTCACCGAGGGCAGCTATATCGCCCGCGAGATCATGCTGGTCAAGGTCAAGGCCACTGGTGCTCAGCGCGCCGAAGTTAAACGCTGCTGCGATATTTTCCGTGGTCAAATTGTTGATGTCAGCGCCACGGTTTACACCATGCAAATCACCGGTGATCAAGAGAAGCACAACGCCTTCTTGCAGGCGGTTGGCGATGCCAATATCTTGGAAGTCGTGCGCAGTGGTGTCTCTGGTATGGCCCGTGGCGAAAAAGTACTGTCACTGTAAGACAGGCTTTTTCTCAACCATAAAAAAACCCGCTGCTGCGGGTTTTTTTATGTCTGCCTGTGGTCGTTTAGGTCTTGGGTAAGGTCACACCGGTCTGCCCCTGGTATTTGCCAGCACGATCCGCGTAGCTGGTTTCACACACCTCATCCGATTCAAAGAACAACATCTGCGCCACACCTTCGTTGGCATAGATTTTCGCCGGCAGCGTCGTGGTATTAGAGAATTCCAAGGTGACATGGCCTTCCCACTCAGGCTCAAGCGGCGTCACGTTAACGATGATGCCACAACGGGCGTAAGTCGATTTACCCAGGCAAATCGTCAGTACATTGCGCGGAATCTTGAAGTACTCAACAGTGCGCGCCAAAGCAAATGAGTTAGGCGGAATAATACAATATTCCCCCTTAACATCGACAAAGGCTTGCTCATCGAAGTTCTTAGGATCGACCACAGCCGAGTGTATATTGGTAAATACTTTGAATTCGTTAGAGCAACGGACATCATAGCCGTAACTTGAAGTTCCGTAGGAAATCAGTCTTTCACCATCCTCGTGATGGCGAACTTGGCCAGGCTCGAAGGGGTTAAGCATGTCCTGCTCTTCGGCCATACGGCGAATCCATTTATCGGATTTAATACTCATAGCGTCATCTCGTGGCATTCAGCACTGATCAACGACAGCGCTCTGAAAAATTAGCAGAAAATAATAGCGGTTTCAGTCACCAAAAGCTACATCCGGATTGACATGTTACACCATTATCACTCCCCAGAGCGCTGGGCGAAAGCTCTTACAAGCCCTCGCCAGCCGCATCGATTGCCAGCAATACCAAATCATCCTGTCCCGTCTCGCCCGGTTCGACAATCCAAGGCGACATACACGCCCGATTATTTACACAGGGGTCAGTCAGCGCTTGCAAAAATGCCACCAGGTTGGCGACATCCTCGTCGTTATAGGCAACTTTGCGCTGCACCTTTGCCACCCCCGCTTGACGCTGCGCCAACAATTGTTGCAGGGCAAAGTCTGTGTTGATCAGGGTGTCGGCAACCGGTATCGATGGGTCAAGCTGATCAAAGTCAAAATTCGCCACCGCCTGCTCTGGGTCTAACATATGCTCTACCGTGGCCGCCAATGAGGTGTAAGCACCGGCGTGACCCCAGGGGCCAGTCACAGCAACATTGAGTAATGTCGGGGTTCTAAAACGGTATTTATCCTGTTCTTCACCGGTCTCCCGATAGCGACCAAAGTCATCGTTGCCGGTAACACCGTTGCTATCGCCCTTGCCACGACCTATTTGCGGTGTCGCCAACACATGAAATTGCTCGTCGGTGAAGAAGTCACCACTGTGACAACCCCCGCAGCCGGCCCCTCCCTCATCGACCGGCTGGAAGAACAGCAATGCCCCTTCTACCGCCGCAGTACTCAACGCCTGGCTGTCCCCCTCTACAAAGGCTCGCCAAGGCGTATCGACAAAAACCTGTGAGTTCTCATATGCAGCAATCGCCTCGGCAATGCGCGCATAGGTAATCTCGTCGGAGCCATACACGGCGGCAAACTCCGCCGGCCAACCGGCCAACCCCTGCAACTTAAGCGACAGGCCCCGACGCACCGCTTGATTATCGTTGTCGGCCTCAAAGATAAACCCCCGCATCTCCTCGGCTGACGTCACGGGAAAGCGCGCCTGAGCGACGGTGAGATTATTGCCGGCCTCAGGGTCTATCTCGCCAAAGGCGACATCCGGTGTTCTGATGCCGAGACCATCGGCGCCATTGAGCAGGGCTGTTTTACCGACACTCTCTACCCGACCATCGAGGAATAATACCGCATCCCACAACGCTATATTGAATGTGGTTGGCGCATTGCGCGGCACCGTTGGGCCACCGTCAAAATGCGGCGCCGTGCTGCTGTGCAAGCGCCCCTGCCCCAGTAAATCGGCATCTACTGCCCCAACACCTATCGACAGCGATAAATTATCACCACCACCAAGCATCGGGTGATGGCAGCTGACACAGGCCGCATCTGAATCGCCACCCAGCGCCTTGGTGAAAAAAAGTTTCTTGCCCAGCTGAGCCTTGGCATCATTAATACTGGGCAAAACTCTGCCGACAGTGGGGTCGCCAACCAAGCCCTGGTCGGTGATAAGCTGGGACAATTGGGCGCTTGCCACGTCTTGCTCGGCATCCCGCCCATTATCATCACAACCACTTACAGCCGCAAGTAACAGCAACGCCGCCACTCTATAGAGCGGCATGATGACGCCGCATCGAAAAAAAGCCATCGATAATCCCTTATATTTTTTTGTTATCTGTCGCGAAATAAATCCACTGGTGATTATATCCGGACATCCCCGACGATCTAACCACTCAAGCTAGGGGGGGGGTAAGTAAAATGGCGAAAAAAAAGCCTCATAATATGAGGCTTTTCTGCTGAACACGCTAACAACACATGTGTTTAGTTAGTCGTTAGTCATCTCAATATTGGGGAAGATCGCCGCCCCGCCCATCGCCTTAAGAGAAACCTGCGCCGCCATTTTACGGGCGATCTCACGATAAATAGCGGCAATGTCGCCATCCGGCTCAGCCACCACACTCGGCTTGCCCTCGTCAGTCTGCTGACGAATGGTTAAATTCAATGGCAGAGCACCCATCATTTCAACACCGTATTCCTCGGCGATACGCTCACCACCGCCGTCACCGAAGATATGCTCGCTATGACCACACTGACTGCAGGTATGCACCGCCATGTTCTCCACCACACCGAGCACGGGGACGCCGACCTTATGGAACATTTCGATGCCCTTCTTGGCATCCAGCAGCGCGATATCCTGAGGTGTGGTCACGATCACCGCACCGGTTACCGGTACTTTTTGCGCCAGTGTCAGCTGAATATCCCCTGTTCCCGGCGGCATATCGATAATCAAGTAATCAATATCCCCCCAGGCTGTCTGGCTTAACAACTGGACTAGAGCACCACTGGCCATCGGCCCGCGCCAGACCATTGGGGTATTCTCGGTGACCAGATACGCCATCGACATACTGGCAATACCGTAGGCTGAGATCGGCTGCATAAATTGCACACCGTGTTGTTGCGGGCGGGTGCCATCGGCAATACCCAGCATCAATTGCTGACTGGGACCATAGATATCGGCATCTAAAATACCAACTTTCGCACCTTCGGCAGCCAGTGCCAATGCCAGGTTAACGGAAGTTGTTGACTTGCCGACGCCGCCCTTGCCGGAGGCGACGGCAATAATATTCTTTACCCCATCGATGCGCTGCGCCTCAGATTGCACCTGCGCCACATCCACCTGCCAGTCAAAATTCACCCGCACTGTTTCAATATTTGGCAACTGCAACAGAGTATCGGTGACCAACTGACTAAAACTTTGCTTAATACCCGCGGCGGGGTAGCCCAAGATGATCGTCACCGTGACCTGGTCACCACGAATATCGATATGCTTCACCGCACCACTGCTTACTAAACCGCGATGTAAATAAGGGTCGGCCAATTGCTCTAATGCCGCCTCAACAAATGCCTGATCCAATGCCGTCATAATTTCTCCGTATAATGAAAATCCGTGGCCCGAGAAACTGCAAGAAATCGGTTCACAATTAGAAACTTCAAGTCTTAATTTATAGACTTATGGCAAAAATGCGAGCAACTATGTGAAACAGAGGCCAATAAGTCAACTCAATTTCCACGACACCACAGCCAATAGGTGATTTTTTGCTGCAGTACCGCTAAAATGGCCGGCAATTTTTAACCGTTTTCAATGGTAATACCCGCCAGCGCCGACAAAAACGTCCGCCGAAGCGACTTTATTGCTTATTTTTTGCGCTGCCAGACCAATCGGCGCTCACAACGACACGAGAGTTTTCATGGCCGACAGCAGAGATATCCTAGTCACCAGCGCCCTACCCTACGCCAATGGTTCGCTTCATCTGGGCCATTTGCTGGAAACAATCCAAACTGATATTTGGGTGCGTTTTCAGAAAGCGCAACAACACAACTGCCTGTATGTCTGCGCCGATGACGCCCACGGCACCGCTATTATGCTCAAGGCAGAGCAGCAGGGCATTACGCCTGAGCAGCTGATCGAGAAAATTCGCAGCGAGCACATGGCCGACTTGGACGGTTTCCTGGTTGAATTCAACAACTATCACTCGACGCACAGCGAAGAGAACCGCGAGATCAGCGCCGAGATCTATACCCGCCTGCGTGACAACGGCCATATTGCCAGCCGCGAGATCAGCCAGCTCTTCGATCCGGAAAAAGAAATTTTCCTCGCCGACCGCTATGTTAAAGGCACCTGCCCCAAGTGTAAGGCCGAAGACCAATACGGCGACAACTGTGAAGTGTGCTCAGCCACCTATAGCCCCCGCGACCTGATCAATCCGTTCTCCACCATCTCCGGGGCCACCCCAGTGGAAAAACAATCCACCCACTTCTTCTTCAAGCTGCCTGAATTCCAGGACATGCTCAAGGAGTGGACGACCAGTGGCACACTTCAGCCACAAATCGCCAATAAACTGGGCGAATGGTTAGAGGCCGGGCTGCAGGAGTGGGACATTTCCCGTGACGCACCCTATTTTGGCTTCGAAATTCCCGGAGAGCCCGGAAAATACTTCTATGTTTGGCTGGATGCCCCCATCGGCTACATGGCCAGTTTTAAGCATTACTGCGATAACAATAATGTGAATTTCGATGATTACTGGGGCAAAGAAGCCACCAGCGAGCTCTACCACTTCATCGGCAAAGATATTATTAATTTCCACGGTCTGTTCTGGCCGGCGATGCTGGAATCCAGTGGTTTCCGCACACCAACAGCCGTTTATGCCCACGGATTTCTGACCGTCAACGGCGCCAAGATGTCCAAGTCTCGCGGCACGTTTATCACCGCCAGAACCTATCTTGACCACTTAGACCCCGAATACCTGCGCTATTACTTCGCCGCCAAACTGACATCACAGGTGGATGACATCGACTTAAACCTCGAAGATTTCATCGCCCGCGTCAACTCGGATCTGGTCGGTAAAGTTGTCAACATCGCCAGCCGCAGCGCCAAATTCATCACCAAGGGCAATGACGGCATGATGGCCGACACCCTACACAACCCCGCGCTGTTCGAGCATGCCGTGGCCAAGGGCAGCGAAATCGCCGCTTACTACGCCAGCCGTGAATACAGCAAGGCGATGCGTGAAATCATGGCTATTGCCGATGCTACCAACGAGTATTTTGATAGCTGTGAGCCGTGGAAACTGGCCAAGACAGAGGGCAAGGAACAGGCCGTTATCGATGTGGCCAGCCAGTGCATCAACCTATTTAAGCTGATTGTTACCTACTTAAAACCGGTACTACCGAACACCGCCGCCAAAGCCGCTGCCTTTCTTAACGCCCCCCTGGATTGGCCGACGGATCAGCAGCCACTGCTTAGTCACCAGATTAACAAGTTCAAACCTCTGATGACCCGTGTCGATAAAGACAAGGTCGACGCCATGGTAGATGCCCAAGCAAAGGCGCTGGCCAAAGAGCAGAAAGCGGCAAGCAAGAACAAGCCCAAGACTAAAACCGCCAGCAGCATCGAGCCTTTAGCCGCCGAGATCAGCTTCGACGATTTCATCAAAACCGACCTGCGAGTGGCCAAGATAGTTAAGGCTGAACACGTGGAGGGCGCAAAAAAATTGCTCAAACTAACCCTGGATATTGGCCTTGACGATACGCGTCAGGTATTCTCTGGCATCAAATCGCAGTATCAACCCGAAGACTTGGAAGGCCGACTCACCGTCATGGTGGCTAATTTGGCCCCTCGGAAGATGAAATTTGGTCTGTCAGAGGGTATGGTCTTGGCGGCGGCCGATGGCAACGGTATTTATTTACTCGAGCCACACAGCGGCGCCACACCTGGCCTACGGGTTACATAGAGCGATAAATAATAAATATAATATACTGCTGGCTAACCCCCACGGTATCGCCTCTGCAACACTTCAGCCCTTGTGCAAAGGGCTAAGTCATGCAAAAAGGCCAAGACAATAAAAACAAGCTCCGTTAAACTAACGGTTATTAGTTACTCTATTTTGGAATGGATCGATGATTGCAGACTATGCAATGCTGTTAGTCGGCGCAGTACTGGTGAACAACTTTGTTCTGGTGCAGTTTTTGGGATTATGTCCCTTTATGGGGGTCTCCAATAAACTGGAGACCGCCACTGGTATGTCGGCGGCGACGACCTTTGTGCTGACCCTCGCCTCGGTCTGCAGTTACCTGACCTTCAACTATATCCTCGTACCACTCGGCCTAGAATATCTGCGCACCATCGCCTTTATTCTGGTCATTGCCGTGGTGGTTCAGTTCACCGAAATGGTGGTACGCAAAACCAGCCCACTTTTACACAAGGTACTGGGGGTGTTTTTACCCTTGATTACCACCAACTGTGCGGTACTGGGCGTCGCCCTGTTGAATATCAACAAGCAACACAGCTTTCTCGAATCGGCGCTGTATGGCTTTGGCGCCGCCGTTGGCTTCTCATTGGTCTTGGTTCTATTTGCCGCCATGCGAGAAAGGCTGACCGTTGCCGACGTGCCCGAACCTTTCCAAGGCGCCTCTATTGGCATGATTACGGCCGGCCTAATGTCGCTGGCGTTTATGGGCTTTGCCGGCCTTGTTTAATACCGAATTTATAGTTTAGGAGTAAGCATGTTAGAGCTTATCGCCGCCAACCCGTTTATTGCAGCTCTCGTCGCCCTGGTTTCGCTCGGCGTTATCTTTGGCGCCATTCTCGGTTTTGCCTCTGTCCGGTTTGCCACCGAGGGCAACCCCATCTCAGAGCAAATCAATGAGATCCTGCCGCAGACCCAGTGCGGACAATGCGGCTTTCCCGGTTGTCGCCCTTATGCCGAGGCTATTGCTGACGGCGAGTTAATTAACAAGTGTCCCCCCGGTGGCGAGACGGTTATCGCCCAGCTGGCCGATTTACTCGATGTCGAAGCTCTGCCCCTCGACGCTGAACACGGTGTCGAGGCGGTCAAGACCTTTGCCTACATCCGCGAGGATGAATGTATCGGCTGTACCAAGTGTATTCAGGCCTGCCCAGTCGACGCCATCCTCGGTGCAGCCAAGCAAATGCATACTGTGATTACCAGCGAATGTACCGGCTGCGACCTGTGTGTCGAGCCCTGCCCTGTCGACTGTATCGACATGGTGCCACAACCAATCAATACCCAAAACTGGGCCTGGGATCTTCCAGGCGAAGGTTATGACATTATTGCCAGCGATAGAAAAACGCCTACTCATGGAGATGTTGCCGCATGAGCCGCCGTATTTATGATATTCCGGGGGGCATTCACCCCGCCGAGAATAAAAGCCAATCATTAAAAAATCCCATTAAAAATGCCGGTATTCCTGCACAAATCGTGCTGCCGTTATCACAACACATTGGCGCCCCGGCCAAACCAATCGTCACCGTTGGCGAGCGAGTCTTGAAGGGACAGGTCATTGCCGAGGCCAACGGCTTCGTCTCTGTGCCCGTACACGCCTCTACCTCCGGCACGGTTATCGCCATCGAAACACGACCCATTACGCATTTCTCGGGCTTAGAAGCCCCCTGCATTATTATCGACACCGATGGTGCCGATGAATGGGTAGAACATCAGGGCGTCGATGATTATCGCCAGCTCGATAAGCAGCAACTACTCAATCTCATTCGTAATGCTGGCATTGCCGGTATGGGCGGCGCGGGTTTCCCCTCGTCAATCAAGCTGGCCGGCCACCCCGACAAGCCCATTGCCACACTGATCATCAATGCCACAGAATGCGAACCGTATATTACCGCCGATGACATGCTGATTCGTGAGCGAGCCGAGCAGGTCGTCGCCGGCGTGCAAATATTGCAGCACCTGGTTTCACCAACCAGCGAAACCCTGATCGGTATCGAGGACAACAAGCCCGAGGCTATTGAGATTCTGCGCCAGGCTTGTCAGAACACCACCATCGAGGTCGTCAGTTTGCCCACCAAATATCCCTCGGGCGGTGAAAAACAGCTGATTCAAATACTGACCGGCAAAGAAGTCCCCAGTGGCAAGCTGCCCGCCGACATTGGCGTCGTACTGCAAAATATCGGCACCGCCACGGCTATTTATCGCGCCGTCACACACGGCGAACCACTGATTGAGCGTATAACCACGGTCACCGGCGAAGCCATCGAGACACCGCAGAACTATCAAGTACTACTGGGCACCCCGGCGAATTATTTGCTCGAAAAGTGTGCCTTCGATATTCGCCAGGCATCCCAGCTGATTATCGGTGGCCCGATGATGGGTATTGCGGTCAATAACACCGATGTGCCCGTGGTGAAAACCACCAACTGCATTCTTGCACCCACCGCCGCTGAAATTGCACCGCCGACCCCGGCTCAGGCCTGTATACGATGCGGCACCTGCGCCAATGCCTGCCCTGCTGGTCTGTTACCGCAGCAGCTTTACTGGTTCTCCCGCGCCAAAGAAAATGAAAAACTAGAGGAGCACAATCTCGCCGACTGTATCGAGTGTGGTTGCTGCACCTATGTCTGCCCCAGTAATATCCCTCTGGTGCAGTACTACCGCGCCTCCAAGGCTGCAATTCGCACTGCCAAGGCCGAGGCCGATAAATCAGAGCACGCCAAGCAACGCTTCGAAGCGCGCGAGGCCCGCATTGAGCAGGTCAACGCCGAGAAAGAGGCCAAGCGCGCCGCCCGTGCCGCCGCCGCCAAAGAAGCCGCCGCCAAGAAGGCCGCTGCAGCACAAAGCGCTGAAGCAACCCCGAGCAGTGACGGCAAGGCAGACGTTATCGCCGCCGCCCTGGCACGCACCGCCGCCAAGAAAGCCACGACGACCGGTGACCCCGTGCAGGATGCCATCGAACGCGCCAAGGCCAAACGTGCCGGTGGTGCCAGCGAAGAATCTGCCGAGGATAAGCTGGCCAAGCTAGAGAAACGCTTGGACAACGCCAAAAACAAATTAGCCGCCGCCATCGAAGCCGGTAATGACAATATCGACGCCTTTAAAACAGGTGTTGAAAAGAGTCAGGCCAAGGTCGACGAGGCCAGAGCCGCCGTTGCCGCCGAGCAAAAAGCAGCGCCAGTCGAAGACAACAGCGTCGACTTAAGCGACCCTGTCGCCGCCGCCATTGCCAAGGCGCAGAATAAGCGCGCCGGCGGCGCCAGCGAAGAATCTGCCGAAGACAAGCTGGCCAAACTGGAAAAACGCTTGGAAAACGCCAACAACAAATTAGCCGCCGCCATCGAAGCCGGTAATGACAATATCGATGCCTTTAAAACAGGTGTTGAAAAGAGTCAGGCCAAGGTCGACGAGGCCAGAGCCGCCGTTGCCGCCGAGCAAAAAGCAGCGCCAGTCGAAGACAACAGTGTCGACTTAAGCGACCCTGTCGCCGCCGCCATCGCCAAGGCACAGGCAAAACGTGCTGGTGGGGCCACCGCTGAAAGCATTGACGACAAGGTCGCCAAGCTCGAAACACGACTGGCCAAAGCACAGCAAAAATTAGCTGCAGCCGAGGCTGAGGGTAACGACAATATCGACGCCTTCAAAACCGGCGTCGAAAAGAGCCAAGAAAAGCTCGACGCCGCCAAACTTGAGCAGGCTAAGACACGTCCAGCCAGCGAAGCACCGACAGCACCTAAGGCTGCTGCTGATGATGACCCTGTCGCCGCAGCTATCGCCAAGGCCCAGGCTAAGCGCGCAGGCGCCAGTGTCGCTGAAACACCGGAACAACAGGTCGCCAAATTGCGCAAGCGCTTAACCATGGCCGAAGACAAATTACGTGCCGCCGAGGCTGAGGGCTCCGATAAGCTTGAAGCCTTCCAAGCCGGTGTCGACAAACTGCAAAGCAAACTCCGCGAGGCTGAAGCGGCGTTGGCAGAATCAGAATAATAGCGAGTATTACATGGCCTTTTTAAAAGCGAGCTCTCCGCACGGACACGCCGCTAACAGTACCAACCAGTTTATGCGATTGGTGATTCTAGCCACCCTACCCGGTGTGGCCGTTCTCACTTATTTCTTTGGTTTTGGCACGCTGGTGAATATTCTTTGGGCTTCGGTTGTCGCCCTCAGCTGCGAAGCCCTTATCCTCAGTATTCGAAAACGCCCCGTTGGCTTTTACCTCAACGATGGCAGCGCCCTGGTTACTGCTTTTTTAATCGGTATTGCACTGCCACCTTACGCGCCTTGGTGGCTGGTATTAGTGGGAACGGCATTCGCTATTGTTATCTGTAAACAGCTCTACGGCGGCATGGGCTATAACCCGTTCAACCCTGCCATGGCAGCCTATGTTGTACTGTTAATTTCCTTTCCAGTACAGATGACCTCCTGGGCCGCACCAGTCGCCCTGGTTGATGGCACCGTACCGACACTGATCGAGGCCTTTAAACTCAATTTTGGCTTAATGCCTGCTTTCGATGGCATCACCATGGCGACACCGTTGGATGTAATGAAGCAAAGCAAGGGGCTAAGCATCGATGAGCTCTGGGCGGCAAACCCACAGTTTGGCCATGTTGGCGGCTTGGGCTGGGAATGGGTCAATATCGCCTTCCTCGCCGGCGGCCTCTACTTACTTTACAAGAAAGTATTCACCTGGCACGCCCCCGTCGCAATGTTATCGGCATTGGCACTGATGGCCGCTATTTTTTACGATGGCGGCAGCTCCAACTCTGGCGGTTCTCCGCTTTACCACTTAACCACTGGCGCAACAATGTTTGCGGCTTTCTTTATCATTACCGACCCAGTGACCTCCGCCGTCAGCCTCCGTGGCCGTGTTATTTATGGCGCTCTGATCGGTATTTTGGTTTACATTATCCGCACCTGGGGTAACTACCCTGACGCCTTTGCCTTCTCTGTCTTGCTAATGAACTTTGCCGCACCCTTTATCGATACCGTGAGCCAGCCGCGTACCTATGGCCATAACAAGGGGGCTAAGTAACTATGTTAGCTAAAGTAATTGCCAGAAACGCCATGGCACTCGGCGCCTTTGCCATTATTACCACCGGCGCCATTGCGGCGACGTATCTAGGCACCAAGGATCGTATTGCGGTTGAGGAACGCGCCGCGCAGGCTCGCGCCCTTACCGAAATCATTACCGATGACCAACATAATAACTCGATGCTCGATGAGACTGTCATGCTTGACGACAACAGTTTGCTCGGCCTGAAACAAGCCAAGCCCGCGTTTATCGCTCGCTTAGACGGCGAATTTGTCGCTGCAATTCTTCCGGCGATCGCCCCCGATGGTTACAGTGGGGATATTCAATTGATTACCGGTATCTACGCCGACGGCTCCGTCGCAGGCGTGCGGGTATTAGTGCACAACGAGACTCCAGGCCTCGGTGACAAAGCCGACCGCAAGAAGAGTGACTGGGTCGATGGATTTGCCGGCCGCTCACTGGGCAACCCTGGCATTGAACAGTGGACGGTGAAAAAAGACCGCGGCGAGTTTGACCAGTTTACCGGCGCAACGATTACCCCCCGCGCCATTACCAAGGCTGTTGCCCGTTCATTAGAATACTTCGAGGCCAACAAGGCTTTATTCATCACCGATCAAGCACAAGGTGAGCAACAATAATGAGTACTGCAAGCTATAAAGAAATCTCAGTCAACGGGCTGTGGAAAAACAACCCAGCCCTGGTTCAGCTATTAGGCCTGTGCCCTCTGCTGGCTGTTACCGGCTCTGTGGTCAACGCGTTAGGCTTAGGCTTGGCGACTATGATGGTCTTAATCTGCTCCAATATTGCCGTTTCACTGATCCGCAACCTGGTCTCCGATGCGATCCGGCTACCGGCTTTCGTGATGATTATCGCCTCTTTTACCACCTGTATTGAGCTGCTGATGAAGGCCTATGCCTTCGAGCTTTATCAGATCTTGGGTATTTTCATTCCGCTGATTATCACCAACTGCTCGATACTGGGTCGCGCCGACGCCTTTGCCAGCAAGAACGCAATACTGCCGTCAGCCGTCGATGGTCTGACCATGGGGCTTGGCTTTGCCGCCGTACTGGCAGTATTAGGGGGGATGCGTGAGGTTATTGGCTCGGGCACACTGTTTGCCAACATGGACTTATTGTTTGGCGCCAGCGCCAAGGCATGGAAAATTGTTGTCTTCACTGACTATCCCGGCTTTCTAGTCGCGATTCTGCCACCGGGAGCCTTCCTGTTCACCGGCCTGTTAATAGCCCTTAAGAACATGATCGACGGCATTATTAAGGCCCGCGAAGAACGCAGTAAATCACCGGTCGTCGCCGGCAGCAAACGTGCACGTGTGACCGGAAAAATCAGCTAACTCTGCTGACGCTTATCGACAGCAACGTTACCGCTGCTGTCGATAAGCCATTGAAGACTAGGCGAAAGCCTCGTCCTCATCCAGCATCTCATGCTCTTCCAGACTGAGGCTAAATCCTCCCTCTTTATCATTTTGACCCGCTACCACACCCGCTGCCAGCTTGATTTTCAAACGAAGATTGTTCGCTGAATCGGCATTCTTTAAAGCCTCATCGAGACTGATACGCCCCTCTTGATACAGGCTAAGCAATGCCATATCAAAGGTTTGCATACCGGCGGAGGCAGATTTTTCCATCGTCGCCTTAATATTTTCAAACTCTCCCTTGAGAATTTGATCGGCAATGGTTGGCGTACCCGTCAACACCTCGACCGCCGCGCAGCGCTTGCCATCGGTAGTCGGTACCAGTCGCTGACAGACAAAACCACGTAAATTACTCGATAAATCCATTAACAATTGGTTGCGACGCTCTTCCGGGAAGAAGTTGATAATACGATCCAGCGCCTGGTTGGCACTGTTGGCATGCAGCGTCGAGATGGCCAGGTGGCCGGTCTCGGCAAAGGCCAGCGCATGTTCCATGGTTTCTCTGTCACGGATCTCACCAATCAGAATAACGTCGGGCGCCTGGCGCAGAGTCTGCTTCAAAGCAGCCTGAAAGCTATGGGTATCAACACCCACCTCACGCTGATTGACAATACTCTTCTTATGGCGATGAACGTATTCAATAGGGTCTTCGATGGTGATGATATGGCCGCCGGTGTTGCTGTTCCGATGATCGATCAGCGCCGCCAACGAGGTCGATTTTCCCGATCCAGTACCACCAACAAATAACACCAGGCCACGCTTGGCCATGACCAGTTCTTTGAGAACCGATGGTAGCTTTAGCTCAGCAAATGAGGGAATTTCAGCCTTAATGTTTCGCGCAACAATCGAGAACTCATTGCGCTGTCGAAAGATATTGATCCGGAAACGGGCAACACCGGGAATCGATATCGCCAAATTCATCTCAAGTTCCTGTTCAAACTCCTTGCGCTGATCAGGGTCCATGACGTCGTAGGCAATGTCTTTGATCTCACCAGGAGTCATTATTTTCTTTTCTAACGGCTTCAGCACGCCTTGAAACTTGGCACAAGGTGGTGCCCCGGTGCTCAAATAAAGATCCGATCCATCATTCTTGGCAAGAATGGTTAAATAGTCGTTAAACGTCATCTCGGTACTGCCTTATTATATTTTTGAGTTTCACATCCGACCCAAAGTATATACTGGCAACAACAAAAGTTTTACAACTATTAAGCTAAGACTAATCGTTAGTTTTGGATAACCGTTTATTTCCTGAATTGTACGAAGTTAGGTTGACGCCTCTCGAACATCGCCATCAGTGCCTCGGTGTTCTCCGGCGAACCTGTCATGCTATGAAACTGGCGACATTCATGGTCAAAATGCTTTAGAAATGCCTCTTTAATCGGCTCCTTGAGCAGCGCCTTGGTCGCCACCAAAGAACTGACCGGCAGCTGGGCCAGCTGTTGTGCCTTGCTCTCGGCCAATGGCTGCAGTGCATCGCTGGCCACACAGTGACTGGCAAGCCCCAGCTCGACACAACGCTCTCCGCCAAGCCAATCCCCGGTCATCAACACATCGGCCGCTTTGCGGGCCCCGATAATATGGGGCAATAAGAAACTACTGCCCAACTCTGGGCACAAGCCTAAACGGGTAAAGGGAAAAGTCATGCGTAAGTTTTCGCCAACCAAGACAATATCCGCATGCAACGCCAGGGTCGCACCGCCGCCGACCGCGACACCATCGATGGCACAGATCAGCGGTTTAGTCAGTGCAAACAACGAACGCGTGGTGGTTTCAAAGGCTGTGGTATCGACATCGTCGGATGTTGAGGCAAACTCGGCGATATCGGCGCCGGCGGTGAAATTGCCACCGGCTCCGTTAATCAATATTACCGCGACCTCAGGATTACTGTCCGCCTCGTCGATAGACCGCGCCAAACTGAGCCACATGCCCGTATCGATAGCGTTCTTTTTTGCTGGCCGATTAAAAGTCAGCGTTAGCACACCGTTATCCAGCGTATTGAGTAAGCCGTCAGACATTGTCTTTATTCCCGTTGTTATGTATTCAGCGACAACAATGCTACAGCATTTAATGAGCCTGACATAGTACTTGGGCGACAACAAAAAAGGCGCCGAAGCGCCTGTCGTCGAAACGATTACCATTCGACCCACTAGCCAATGGTTATGGCCGCCAACCAGCCGAAGACCAACAACGGGATATTGTAGTGAATAAAGGTGGGGATTACCGTGTCACGTATATGATCGTGCTGACCATCGACGTTCAATCCAGCCGTGGGACCGAGGGTCGAGTCTGACGCTGGTGAGCCCGCGTCACCCAGCGCTCCCGCCGTGCCGACCAAGGCGACAATGGCCAGTGGCGAGAAACCAAGAGCGACGGCGATCGGCACGTAAATCGTGGCGATAATCGGCACGGTAGAGAACGAGGAGCCTATCCCCATGGTAATCACTAAGCCAACAAGCAGCATCACCAAGGCGCCCACAACCTTACTATTACCCACCAAGGCCGCAGACTGCTCGACCAGTGCCGGTACATCGCCGGTATCCTTCAGTACCTGAGCAAAGCCTGCCGCGGCAATCATGATAAAACCGATGGTGGCCATCATCTTCATGCCATCGATAAACAGGCCATCAGACTCACGCCACTTCACCACCCCGGTGCCGGTAAAGAGAATAAAGCCTGCCAATGCACCCAGCACCATCGAATCAAACATCAACTGAACCACAAAGGTCGTCACGATAGCGATCAGAGCCAATAGCAAGACAACTGGCTTCACCTCAGTATGGCCGGCCTCTAATTGCTCGATTGCCGTCATGTCATAGTTACGTTTTTTACGGTAGCTAAAAAAGATAGCAATCAACAGGCCGGCGACCATTCCCATGGCCGGCATCCACATCGCCGACATCACGGATAAGCCTTCGGTATCAAGACCTGCCTGCTGCAAATTACCCAGCAGAATATCGTTCAGATAAATGGCACCAAAGCCCACCGGCAAAAACATATACGTGGTTATCATACCGCCAGCCAAAACACAGGCAACAGCCCGTCTGTCGAGACCAATTTTTGCCATGGTAATCAATAGCGGTGGAACTAGCAGAGGGATAAAAGCAATATGAATGGGTATCAGGTTCTGCGAGGCAATGGCTGCCAGTAACAGCACAAAACAGATCAGGACTTTGCCGCCGAGCTGTTTGCTGTCATCGACACCCACCACGGCAAGGGCTTTTTGCGACAGGAACTGGGGCAAACCCGAGGTCGCTATTGCAGCGGCGAAGGCCCCCAATACGGCGTAACTTAAGGCGACGCTGGCGCCATTGCCAATACCGCTGTTAAAGCTGGCCAACGCGGTGGAGAGTTCCATACCAGAAGCCAAGCCACCGGCTAAGGCGGCGACAATAATCGCAGCAACCACTGGAAACCGAGCCAGACTAAGAGCCAGCATTAATACAACTGCTAAAACAACTGCGTTCACGTGTTTTCCCCCATGCAAGATATCAACCGGCAAGTGTAATTAGTCGGCAAACTTTCTTTTTGCGTTAGATCAATTTTGCACTGATGAGGGCGTAACCGTGGTGAACATTGACACAAATTAATCGCGGCCAGTCAATTGGATTAACTCAATCATGTAGCCATCAGGGTCTTTGACGAAGGCAATCACTGTGCTGCCATGCTGCATCGGACCAGCCTCACGCACCACGTCGCCCCCCTGTTGCTTGATTTTTTCGCAGGCGGCGTAGGCATCGTCAACGCCGATGGCCAAATGACCGAAGCCGTCGCCGAGATCATAGCGGTCGGTGCCCCAGTTATGAGTGAGCTCGATAACGGTATTATCGCTCTCATTACCGTAACCCAAAAATGCCAGGGTGAATTCGCCACCGGGATAATCCTGACGGCGCAGCAGGGTCATTTGAAAGATATCGGTGTAAAAGGCGATCGACTTATCGAGATCGCCGACACGCAACATGGTATGCAGTAGCTTCATAGTGGCTCCACAATGGGAAATTAGGAACAGGGCTACGCGGCACAGCGCACCGCGCCATCAGTCAGTCTTCGTCGTCTTCTGTCGCAGCTTCAGGGTAGAGTGTCAGCGACGACAGAATCTCATTAATCGCCGCATCATCCATGCCTTTATTCGATTCATCACAGGCATAGCTAACCAACATTAAAATAGGGCCGCAGCAAATAAACCAGTCGCGACAGAAGAGATCATCTTCGATATATTCGAAGACGGTGGCGTGATATTCACCACACTTGCTGTCGACACCTTCGATGCCACGTTCAATCAAATCACCACTGAACTCTGCAACATCATCATCGTCAGTCTCGCCACCGCTTTTGATCAGTGTAGAAATACCAATCTCACTGACCCCGTCCTCGTCAGTAATGACAGTTACGTCTTCCTCTAAGTCGACGGCCCACTCTTCTGGGATGTCGAGCGACCACCACTTAGTTTCGTATAATTCAGCTGACATTGGTTAAAGCTCCCGTTTCATAACCAGCGCATCCTCACGCTGACCTTGTAGTTGATAGTAGTTTTTTCTTCGGCCGATTTCTGCAAACTGGCATGCTTGATACAAATGGATAGCGGCTATATTAGAGGCTCTGACCTCCAGAAAACATTGACTCGCATCATTGGCCGCGACTTGCGCCAACATGTTTTGCAATAAGAGCCTGCCATAACCCCGCCCCTGAAAGGCCGGGCTGATGGTGATATTAAGCAAGCTGACCTCATCCAACACCTGGCTATAGACAATATTGCCTATCACCTGCTCAGCCAATACCAGCACCCTGCAACAGTCATGCCCCTGCAGACTGTCAGAGAAATTCTTCAACGACCATGGCGTGGGCGTTGCATGCTTCTCAATGGCAGCCAAAATCGAAAGATCCGCCGCCACCATCGGCCTAATACATGGCTCACCCATGACATCAATATTGATCATTAAGCCGTGTGTCTATTGCGCAGCGGCTGCAGGTTTTTCCACAGCTGAGCCTTGTGGCTGGCATTGGCAAACAAACTGGGCAGGGCGTGCCCATAACAGATAGTGGCTGATTGTTCTGCCATCAGTTTAGGCACAAAATAACGGGCCTGCTTGCCGAGGGCGATAATCGGCTGCTTTGCCGTCACACCGATACGATTAAAAATACCCGTCAGCGCCTGGCTGACCTCGGCTTCACCGCCTTGTAATTGGCGATTGAGCGGCCAATTAAAAGCATCGCTAAAGGTGACCTCACTGCCGCCATCAATTGCCATTAAGACCTCGGCGATAAATTGGCGGCCGTTGTCGAACCACAGCCGACCTTGACGACCTCGGGGAATATCAGCGACGACTGTCATGCCATTATTGGCAACAACAAACATCAGCGCAAAGGCCGCATAGGCCTGCTTAGTTGTCTGCGCGTCAGCATTGATAACAGCCGCTAACGGCTCGGCAACACTCACTAAACGATGTGCCTCGGACGAGGCTTTGGCCTGCTCGTCGCCAACAGGCGACGGCAGCTGAACATCAGTCGCGACTGTAGCACTGAGTGGCTCACTCTGCGGCTGAATCGGTACCGGTATTTCGCAGACGATTGAGGCTTTGGCGGCGGGCAAGATAAAGCGTGGAGCATAACTGCTGACACCCATTGCCTCTAAATAGTGTACCCGCGCCAATTCGTTCATACTGTATTATACGCCCTGGTGTTGTGGGTGTGCTTTCAGCAAGCCTGACTTCATTAGGTTTAATGCATCCAAATAGGCCTCAGCCGAGGCGACAATAATATCGGTGTTTGCCCCCTGACCGTTGACGATATGCCCATTCTTCTCCAGTCGCACGGTGACGCCACCGATAGAGTCAGTGCCCTCGGTAACGGCGTTAACCGTATACAAGGTTAACTCACAACCACTGTTAACAACAGCCTCAATGGCCTTGAAAGCAGCATCAACGGTACCGCTGCCTTCAGCCTCGCTGCTTTTTTCTACGCCTTCAAAGTCATTAATCACCAACTTGGCGGTAGGCTTTTCGCCGGTTTTACTGCTGGCATCTAAATAAACTAACTGGTAGGCGTTGATGACCTCTGTATCGATATTTTCGTTCATCAGCGCGTGTAAATCTTCATCGAAGATCTCGTGCTTTTTGTCGGCTAACTGCTTAAAGCGGGCGAATACTTCGTTGATATCAGCCTGCTCCTCAAAACCGTAACCGAGCTCTTCAAGGCGAGCCTTAAAGGCGGCGCGGCCCGAGTGCTTGCCCAAAACCAGTCGATTGGTATTCCAGCCGACAGATTCCGCACTCATGATCTCATAGGTCTCGCGGTGTTTGAGCACACCGTCCTGATGAATACCGGATTCGTGTGCAAAGGCGTTAGCCCCCACGATCGCCTTGTTAGGTTGAACCGGGAAGCCAGTAATCGATGACACCAAACGTGAAGTCGGAACGATTTGGGTTGTATCGATATTGGTTTGCACATTAAAGAGATCGTGGCGGGTCTTTATCGCCATCACCAGCTCTTCCAATGAGGCATTACCAGCGCGCTCACCTAAGCCATTGATGGTACATTCGACCTGACGAGCACCCTGCATGACTGCAGAGAGTGAGTTCGCCACTGCCAAACCTAAGTCATTATGACAATGGACAGAGAAAATCGCCTTATCTGAGTTTGGTATATTCGCGATCAAACGCCCCATGGTATCGCCATACTGGTTTGGCTCACCGTATCCGACAGTATCGGGAATATTAATCGTGGTTGCGCCAGCATCAATGACTCGCTCGATAATTCGACACATGAAGTCAAACTCGGTGCGGCTGGCATCCTCGCAGGAGAACTCAATATTATCGGTATAACGTGAGGCACGCTTGATGGCGTCGACAGCACGCTCAACCACGGCATCCGGCTCCATCCGAAGTTTATACTTCATATGAATCGGTGAAGTGGCTATAAAGGTATGAATGCGACCAGAATTAGCTGGCGCAATAGCCTCACCGGCGGCATCTATATCTGCATCATTAGCACGAGCCAGGCTACAAATCGTTGAGTCCTTAACCGCCTCGGCCACCGCCTTAACGGCGGCGAAATCGCCCGGGCTG
This sequence comes from Sinobacterium norvegicum, assembly GCF_923077115.1. NCBI lineage: Bacteria > Pseudomonadati > Pseudomonadota > Gammaproteobacteria > Cellvibrionales > Spongiibacteraceae > Sinobacterium > Sinobacterium norvegicum. Next base: position 17,828 of record NZ_CAKLPX010000003.1, on the reverse strand, counting down.
GCAATGGCAAATCCAGCCTCGATTACATCGACACGCATCTTTTCCAGCATCTTGGCGATATGCACCTTTTCATCACGCGTCATCGACGCGCCCGGGCTCTGCTCTCCATCACGTAACGTGGTATCAAAAATGATTAGCTGGTCTTTACTCATGACTCTCTCCAACACACTGGTATCCAAGAAATAGCAGCGTTCAAAATTAGTTGACCAAGGAATCAAACAGCGCCCATTAGCTGGCTTGCTGTCCGGTTGTTAATCTTAGTCCAGAATGCCGCAATAGTATCGCTAACCCCCTTATCTAGCAACCATTGCAAGCCGCAACGAGTGGCTTTATGCTATTTAAAACAAGGAGAAAAACATGTCACTGAGCGCCGCAAAATGACAACAACCAACCGACTGACTGCTCGAAGGCCGTCGATAGTCCGCCGCGAGATACAAGTGGGTATTTTTTTCGACGAAATTACCGGCCTGAGTGCGTCTATTCTTGCCAATACGTCGGTACGATGGGTCGCATGATGCCAACAACTGCGCGCCGAAAGAGAACCTACTATCAACTGTCGGAGTATCGACTTCTACTCATCACAGTGCCATGCTATAAAACGCTGCCAAAGCATTTACTACTCATAACATAAGGATACCATTATGAAAAAGCTGATTCTTGCTGCCGTTATCGCCAGCACCGCCGCCTGCTCACAAATCGACAGCCTGATGGGCACTGACAGCCTCGTCGGCAAATGGGACATCGAAAGCATCAACAACGAGGCCGTCAATGCTGACAGCAAAGCCTTTATAGAATTCGGTGAGGATGGCAAAATTCACGGCAACTCCAGCTGCAACAACTTTACCGGCGGCTTCGACCTAGAGAAAATGGGCCTCTCCTTCGGCCCTATCGCCGGCACGCGCAAACTGTGTGATGATGCAGCCAACTTACAAGAAACCAAGCTGCTGCAAACACTGCCCAACGTTTCGGGCTACGGCATCGAAGACGGTGGTTTGGTTCTGAAAGACGCCGAAGGCAATGCTGTTGTTAAGGCCAGCCGCCAATAAACCGATTGTTAACTCATTGAAAGCGTAATCGTTATTATGAGCACTAAAAAATATACCGCTATTTTAGCCATCATTGCGATTGCGCTTCTAGCCATCTACCTAACCATTAGCATGAGTGACAAAAACGCCCTCATCAAGGCGCAGATCGAAAACCAACTCAGCGAAGCCTTAGATACAGAGGTCAGTTTAAAAAGTGTCAATGTTAGCCTCCATGATGGCAGAGGTCAGATCGAACAGTTTCACATTCGCAACCCACAGGACTATAACAGTGAATACGCTCTGACTATCGCCGATATCAGCGTTCAACTCAATATAAAATCCCTGGCCAGCGATGTGCGGATCATTGATAACATTACCATTTACGGGGCCAAGTTTACTGTTGAGCAACTTGAAGGGCTGCAAACCAACATCACCGACCTACGTCAAAATGTTATAAATAACAAACAACAGCCACGCGACAGCATAGACCTGCCTGATCAGACCACTGCATTAGTACCGACAGAGCAATCATCGGAAGCCAAGTACGCCATCCGTCGTATCACCCTAACAAACACCCTTGTCAGCATTATTTCAGAGGATTTCGGCAACAGTGATCTGGTCATCGCTGACATTTCACTAACCAACATGGGATCGGCTCAAAAAGGCCTAACAGCACAACAACTTAGTGGCGCTGTCTTTAACAAGCTACTGAAGAATGTTAACAATCAGGCTGAGGACAAGGTGAAAGATGATGCGCTGGATAAACTGCAGAAGTCTATTAGCAAGGGGTTGGATAAGTGGTTGGGGGGATAATTATTCTTATCAAAAAACCTTATCACTGAAATAGTAAGCCTTAAAAAGTAGAGTCTTCTGTAGCTTTTTCATGCACTCCTCCTAAATTCAAGCAGCCAGATAGATTCTCAACCGCACTATTTAAGCGATTACAATATCGTAGTTCTAGTGTAATATTCAGCTTTTTTATTTGATGATGGACATAATTATAAAACCTCTAAAGAATGCGGCCTTCCTATGTGGGCTGACTACCGCCAGCAAGACGTCTTTAATATTCGCTATTCTAACGTGCTGCTTATCATGGGGCTGGCTAATCAACCTCTACAGCATTAGCAATATTAAAGCTGGTGGTCGACACATCCAGTCTGCACATTACGATATTATCGGCCAATCAAGTAGACGCCTAGCGCTATTAAGCGATTTACCCGGCGACAAGCCATTGATTATTTATGGTGCCTCTTCTTCTGCTGCATCAGCTATAACAAGTCCATCAGAAATTAGCAATATACTGCATAATCAAGGACTTGATTATGAAGTAGTCGGTTTTTTCTCGGCCGGGCAAACAATATGGGAAATAGAGTCCGCAGCCAGACATATCAGCCCTAAAAGGGAAAAGATATTGCTCCTCCCTGTCAACATGGTCCAGCTTCAGAAAGGTGCATCTGCGCTAACTAAGTCCGCGCTAACTAAACGTATTCTCTACACGAATACATCAATTTGGCACGATATTCTAGATGCCGAATCCGTGAAACATGCTCCTTCATTATATTTCACAGCTTTTGACAACTTAGCATACATTGCTAAGCGTAAACGCTCCCTCATTAGGCAATACTACACCCCCCCCATAAAACTAAATGGTTGGTACCATACAAAAATATCAGATGCTGAGTGGAGTGAATTAGCAAAAACATGGGGCGACCCCGACTACATCGCCGTCCCTCCCAAAAAAAGATACCTTGGACCCGTCGAAGTAAGAAACCTGGCCGCCTACACGGGCCTAACTCGAATCAAAAAGCTCCATAACAATGTCGACGAAGCAGAAGAAATATTAGTCCGATCAATCAAGCGAATGCAGGCTACAGGCATAGAGGTTATAACTATCGACACTCCTATTGACGCCGAATCCATGGCCCGTAATATGAGCCAGCAAGAGGTCGATGAAATATTAAGTGAAATAAGGGTAAGGCAGCTTAGCATTGCCAACAGAACTGATAGCAAATTTATTCAAGTAGCACCAACTGCCGATCTAGATACATCGAATTTTTTAGACTGGGTCCATATAGCAAAAGACTCAGGTAAACAGCGCTACACCGAAGCCCTTTCCAAAGCATTAGGCGACTTACTCCATGAACGACAGTAACACAAAAGTTATAACCAAAAAAAGATCATACGTTTTTTATATTGGCGCAATACTTCAAGGGGTCGTACTAGGTGCGTTACTTGCGATAGCTATATTCGAATTGACCAACCTTTCCGCCAACACCGAAATTTTCCGCTATCAAGGATTTTAAAAAACTCAGATGATTAATACTTTTGAATTTTGGTTAGCTCTATTTTTAGGTGCCTGCGTATATTGGCTCATACCTCTAAATAAACGAACATGGTTTTTATCGACGCTATCTGCAGCCTATATTTGTTACTTGGACACTGTTTCGGGGCTTAGTTTAATACTCGCCAGCGGAGCGCTAAAAACATTACTCGATTATCAGGGGGCCAACAGCCGAGTTTTAATCCCAATTCGCTGGATAGTTATCGGGTTGACAATATGGTTGGCGGCCTTTAAAGCGTTACCGGTTATCTTGGAAAATATCTTTAACGAGAGCATGTTTGCCAACTTAGCGGTACCTATAGGCATTAGTTATTACGTTTTCAGGTTGATTCATTATTGCGTGGAGCGCAATCGCGGTCATTTTAGCGAACTGTCTTATGCGGAGTATTATTCATGGCTACTATTATTTCCCATCTTCACCGCTGGCCCAATCGAGCAGCTTGAACATTTCCGCAAACAGAAAAGTGATACTTACCACTCAATTTTTGTAGTGGAAGGTTTGACGCGTATATTTCACGGACTGATAAAAAAGTTTGTCTTTGCAGACCTCATAGTTAGGCAGTACTTAATGAATGGCGCGACTGTCACTAGCACGCTAGAAAACTTAAGCACAATTAGCACCGCGGAAGCCTGGGTTTTCTTTATATTACTTTTTGTCTACTTCTACCTCGAATTCGCCGCCTACTCTGATATCGCAATCGGCGGCAGTCGACTCTTTGGCGTTAAGATTGTTGAGAATTTCAACTGGCCTATACTGGCGAAAAATATGTCAGAATTTTGGAAACGATGGCATATGTCTCTCGCTGCATTCTGCCAGCGTTATGTTTATATGCCCATCATAGCCAGGACCAGAAACCCGTATTATGCAATTCTATTTACGTTCCTAACCATGGGACTATGGCATGCTGTCAATATAAACTACATTCTTTGGGGGCTTTTCCACGGGGCGGGTGTTGCGACCGTTTTAACCTGGAATAAATTTAAGCGTCAGCGTGGATGGCCGAGCCAGCTTCCTGGCCCACTGGCCTACCTAGGTATTCCCGTAACACTGGCCTACGTGAGTTTTGGCGGGGTCTTCGCTGGCACCAATGGCATGGGGGTAGCACCAGCCTTGAGCCTAGCAGCAAAGCTCTTAGGGCTTTGAATTTACAACTTACTCTTCGCTGAGTTCAGCGCTAATGCCAACTCATAACGGCGCTGAGCTAGCTGCGGTGAATCGTCCCAGGCAGAAACGACCTCTTTATAACCAAATTTTGTTAACGTAGCATTCGCTACTTTTGCCATCTGCGATAATGCATAGGGGTGACACGATTTCCAACGATCAATACTCCCTCTATCAATTGAGTTTTTACTGAACGCCTTCCAGTCACTCAAGCCAATGGCTCCTTTCGTATTTAGTGCATGTTCAACGAGATCAGGCGAGGACTCAACAGATAAATACTCTAGTATTGAATCAACCGTCTCAGATGGTTTGTCAACAAGGTCTTCGTAGCGTACAAGCAAGGTTTGAGCAGGTCTCTCAGCACATAAGCGCATGATAGATTGATTAATATCAACCCATGCATGCGTATAAGCCAACAGAGGCTGCTGATGCTTTTTTATATAGTCGTGGAAGTTTAATACATGGGACCCGCTCTTTTGGCAAAACTCCTCAACACTAAGAGCAACATCAAGTCCGTGCCGGACGATGCAGATATACTTAATTTCATCTCCGCATATTTTCTGGATATCATCGACATGAAAGCCATTGAATGCATCTTTTTCTAGCCATATCGGCTTACCCTCTTTCTCCGCATACTCATCCATAAACGAAAAAACAAAGTCTCTCAGCCGCTTGTAAGTCACCTCTTCAGAAACTCCCATATGCGCCAACCCTGCCTTAGCACCCAGTTCAACGCCTACGCCGGTTGTTTCTGAAGAGAGAAAATTAGCGGCCCCTCGCAGCAATCCCGTTTCTCCTGGGCTGGCTATATCAGAATGTGCACCCAGAATTCTACGCAACAATGTTGTGCCCGAACGTGGACTCCCTAACAATACTACCCCTGAGACTCCCATCAACATTTAACCTGTATTATTTTGACTTTTCGCAAAATGAAATTATTGCAGAGATAGAATCTAAGTTCTCCAATGTTATATCACTTGCATCAATACTGATCCCTGCTTTTTGCTCGATAAACAGGATTAGCTCAACCATTAAAAAAGAATCCAACAAGCCAGACGAAAACAGCGCTGTGTCCACCTCTATAGAGGAGTTATCAACACCAGACTGTGCAATATAAGTTCTTATATCTGAAGCTTCTATAACCATTACATCTATTCTCCCAACGAGTTTTTCAACATTAATCTATCCACTTTACCATTTGTATTTAGCGGGAACTCACTAACTAAACGTATATCTTTAGGCAGCATATATTTAGGTAGGTTTGCTTGCAATACCGTTGCTATTTCATCCTCACTCGAGTCATCACTGACGTCAACAAACGCAACCAACCCCTCCACAAACCCCTCTTTAATTGGCCATGGGATTACAACAACCTGATTACAGCTAATATTATTGCGAATGGAAGCCTCGATATCACCTAGCTCTATTCTATGCCCATGATACTTAATCTGCTGATCCATCCGAGCCAGCCAACGAAGCACACCATCGGTGGATTTTATTGCCACATCACCAGTGCGATAAAACTTTTCGTCCCTGCCATTAACACGGCAGAGGGCGTTATTTGTTTTTTCCTCATCACGCCAATAACCAAATTTATCAGTCGCATAACCGCTGATCACAAGCTCGCCTTTCTCCCCCGCTGCGAGTTCATCACCGTTTTCATCAACTATGAGCGCGGTAACACCTCTATGGGGGGTCCCTATAGGAACTATAGCGTTATCTGACACCGGGTCTGAGGCATTCCAAGGGTGTATTAAGCAGGTCACTGTCAACTCTGTAGGGCCGTATATATTCTCAATACGAGCATTCGGAACAGTTCCGCTCCACGTCAACACTAAGTCCTGCGGTAATGCCTCACCGCAGAACAGACTGATACGAATATCTTCAAACACATTTAAACTCAGCTGCCTTAGCTTTCGCATCAAAACGACCATGGAAGGCACTAATAAAGTAACTGTAACCTTCTTCTCCACCAAAAATGCGGCGGGAAACAACATATCCTTCTTCGCAGGTACACATAAGGTTGCGCCGGACTTCCACGTGATAAATTGATCAAAAACAGATAGGTCAAATGTTAGCTCAGTCATTTGAGCAACCCGATCATAGGGCGTTAGCTGGTAGCGATCAAACATATAATCGATATATCTAGAAATACTACCGTGGGTTACCTTTACTCCCTTGGGTACTCCAGTACTGCCTGAGGTATATAACACATAGGCTAAGGAATCCTCAGGGATATTTGGCACATCAAAATGTTTGCAAGATGAGCAGCCTAGTATTACCTCAATGTCAAAGTTCTCAGGAACTTGAATATTAGAAGTAGAGCCTATCACGATAATTTTATTAACACTGGGGTAAAGCTCAGGGGCGGTAGATAGCAATTCAAATCCAGAGCGGTCAACAACTACGGTTGAACTGTTCGTTTGATTGATGATTGATGCAATCCTAGATATAGGGAAGGCCAAATTCAAAGGGACATAAGCACTGCCACTCATTAGCACGCCCAATATACCGGAATACGCATCAACCCCCTTTTCCGCGAGCACTGGCGTTAACACCTGGTCATTTGCTAATGCTTTACTCAGTTCTTTTGCGACAGAGCTGCTACGGATATACAGTTCATCATAACTATAATCACCGGACGCAGCCGATATAGCAGTTTGGTTAGGGTTTTTTTCAACCGAAGCGAGAAAACCCTCTAAAAGACCGTATTGCATTAAAATTCTCGTTATAAACATTGTTCGAGGAAGAGCACTTTAAACACATAGTATCAGATTATTTACAACGAGAAACTGCTCGTATGCTATTAACCAATATTATGGCTTACGACCTCCGCAATTAACGCTCATAACCGTCACGATTAAAACCGAGCGAAACAAGCCTACTTATACAACAAAGCAGTAAACAACGCTGGACAATAGTGACCTCGTTTATTTGATCGCCAATACTGCATCTACAAAGAAAAATCATAGGTAGCTCAGTGAATTTTGAGTGTGTTACTATAACGATAAAAGAATAGAACTTGGTACTATGAAAAGAAGAATTAATGATATAGAAGTCCTGCGAGCAATTGCCATCATTCTCGTACTCATTGAGCATACTCAACACTCACTAGTCACGTGGCAAGCTCCTTTTACTGAAAGAGTTTACACCTACCTCGGCGGTTGGGCGGGGGTTGACTTGTTTTTTGCAATTTCAGGGTTTGTCATAGCAACAAGCTTACTGCCGCAACTAGCAAATTCTGATGGGATTAACACTAAGCTTAACACCAGCATCTCATTTTGGGTAAGACGTTTTTGGAGGCTGACACCCTCTGCATGGCTCTGGTTAGCCATTATTCTGCTAGCCTCTATTATATTTAATTCTTCCGGGGCCTTCCACTCATTCCGTGCAAACTTTGAAGGTGCTATCACCGCCATGCTTAATGTTGCAAATTTACACGTAGCATTTTCTTATGGCAGACATGATTTAGGGGTAACATCGCCATACTGGAGCCTATCTCTGGAGGAACAGTTTTACTTCTTCCTACCTTTACTCGCTATTCTGACGAAAAGATGGCTACCAATAGTGCTATCAATAATTATATTTATTCAGCTCCTATCAACTAGAGGCGATCTTTTTAGCAACCTCCTAAGAACAGACGCACTACTATTGGGTGTTTTGATCGCCATGTGGAAACCTAGCAAGACTTACCCTTTATTCGCCCCTACATTTCTTGAAAAAAATAGTGCCAAGGCTGTATTTTTGTCTTTTCTAATATTGGCGCTCGCAGTAGTCGGCTCTGAAAGCCTCAATATGATTCACCACAGAATAAGTGTGGTGGCGATTATCTCAGCAACGCTAGTCTTAATAGCCTCTTATGACCAAAATTACTTTTCTATCATCGGCCCGATAAACAAGCTATTGCTCTGGATTGGCTCGCGCTCTTATGCTTTATACCTCTCCCACGTTCCTGTGTATGCAGCAACAAGAGAAATATGGTTTCGATTAGAACCTGCAGGTACAAATTTCGATCATAGTTATCTTCTAAAATATGGACTGACAGCCATCATCTTACTCGTTGTCTGCAGCGAGCTTAACTATCGACTGATTGAAACACCTTTTAGAAAGAAAGGTGCCAGGATAGCCAAGTCTATTCAGCATAAGAGCACGCCTATACCTCCACAATAAATGGCACAAGTATTCAAAGACACGAAATCTTGCCTAGGTAGGGGCATTAGCTGTGTCGGTACTCGGCCCATATTATTGGGTCTCCTTTAACTTTGAGATTAGATGCGAGACAAATTGCTGTGTTGACTGCCGCCAAGACAGCCATTTCCCATCCATAACCCCTTCTGCAGGAAACACACCTGAGCTTTCATAGTCACATATTATTCTGGCAAGGCTGCTAGGACTATACAGATCACAGTACGAAAAGTTATTGCCGCCAACTTCTTTGAACACAGGAATGTCGCTGCATATAACCCGTAAATTTCTCTGAGAAGCCTCAACCAACGGCAATCCAAAGCCCTCTACATATGAAGTGAATACGAGAGATTTTGATTCATTATATGTATACAACAACTCGTCATCAGTCAAATCGTTAAACATAAAAAGACGGGTATTATATTCAGGGTGATTTCTAATTCTGTCTATTAGATGCTTACACTTCCAGCCTACTTTCCCAACAATACACAACCTAACATCAACACCTTGCTGCCATAGAAGTTCAAAAGCATCCAATTGGTAAGCGTGATTTTTCCTAGGTTCAATCGTACTTACCGTGCTGTAAACTGACGCACTTCTTACGAAGATAGATTTAAGGCTATTACGAACCTCGCCGTCTCCCACGACCTCATCAAGATCTGATCCCAAATAAAAACTCGAAAACCAACGTTGCTCAACCTGCCTCTGGCTTAACCTCTCAGCGATACTTAACTGCACCTGCTCTTTAATCGTATTAGAGATGCACATATAGCCATCCGCTTTATTCGCAATCCAGCTAAACCAGTTCTCAAATACGTCAACAAGGTGCTCATCACAAAATTGAGGGTGGGTCAGCGGAATCAAATCATATATCACTGACACCAATGAAACCCCCTGTTTTTTTAACGCCTCAATATGTGGAAAGAAATCTCCGTGCCAAGATGAATCAAGTAATACTAAAACATCTCCTTTTGCGGGGTATAAAGGCAGTGCACGCTTGGGTTCAAGATGATTTTCAGATATGTAATTCACGAGTTTTAAAGGTAATGAAAAGGACAAACCTACAGCTCTCATCACAAGATACAATAATCGTCGAGAGACCAGTGATTGCGAAAATGGAATATGCTCTGATAAAACACCAAAGTAGTGCCAATAACGATGCCTAACCTTGGTAAGAAAGCTTTGGAGTTTTTTGACAAGGCTGTCTGTAGAGCTGACATCAAGATTAACAACTTGATAAAGTTCAGCACCCTTAAAAGCCACGGGTATCAGTTCGTAATCGTAACTTTCAATTTCATTCAAGTTATTAATAACGTTACGGACAACTCGCTGGATTCCAGACTTCATTTTCGGGTTTTCAAATACATATGTGCACTCAATTAGTAATCGTACCTTACTCATCTCTGACACCTATTCTTTCAACATTGTGCTGTAGACGTCGAATACTCGCCTCAACATCCATCCAAGCCAGCCCAACAAACTGTTCTTTATTAGTATTAACTACAGAAAAAACCATTGCTCGATCACGCCATTCAAATGTTTTATCAAGATGAGAATCCGAGCGAGTCAATGCGATTGATATTGAGTAATTACCCATACCAAAATTCCCATCGAATAAAAATGAAACATCAAGTTCCTCGCCAGCCTGAAGATCTTTTTCAAGTTTATCTAGTCGACCCGTATTAATGCCGTATACGGTCTGCCCCAGACTATCCTTGATCATAAATCCAACTACTAATGAACTGACAGTCTCATTTATGATGATTTTTAACTTTAGATTGACAGGTTCACAAACTTCAATTAACGACTTAGCAATGCCCGACTGATCCAGTAATTCTATCGATTGAAGGCTGACCTCACCGCTACCTGAGGTCGTTTGTACGCTCCCATCCTGTAAAATTTTCTGTTTAATCAGCTCCCCTTCCCTTTCAGACATAAGCGCGTGGTAATAGTCCATTACCTCCTCAGGAAATCCTGATTTCTCAACACCACCGTTATGCAGTAGGATGGCTCGATCACAAATAGACTGAATAGCAGTCCTATCATGACTCACAATCAGCAATGTGGTTCCTGCTTCCCTAAACTCCCTAATTCTTGCAAAGCTTTTATGCTGGAAGTATGCATCGCCGACAGATAAAGCCTCGTCCACAATCAAAATATCTGGTCTTAACGCTGTTGCCACACTAAATGCTAACCTGACTTGCATACCGCTTGAATAGGTTCTTACTGGGTCGTCAATATATCGACCTATTTCTGCAAACTCCTCAATATGCGGCATTAACTTTGCTATTTCCTGCATTGACAGGCCAAGTAGTTGACCTGCCATAAAGGCATTTTGCCGACCAGTAAAGTCCGGGTGAAAACCCATTCCTAGCTCTAATAATGCAGCGACTCGCCCCTCAACCTCAACACTACCCTCTGAAGCAACAGTGGTTCCTGTTATCAGTTTTAAAAGCGTGCTCTTACCTGCCCCGTTAACGCCTGCAATACCAATCGCTTCGCCTGCTCCTATTTCAAAGCTTACCCCCCTAAGCACCCAGCTTGCTTGATGTCTAGGAGGCGCCCAGAAAAATAACCACTCCCGCAAGCGAGACCATGGCGTGGCGTAGCGCTTATAAGCTTTTCCTAAATTCTTTACTGTAATTGAGCCCATTAGAGTTCATCCACCATTTCACCACCCCGCCGCTTAAAAAGCATCAGCGCGATTACAAAAAGTCCGATAGCGACCAATAACGGCATAATCAGTGTATCCAGGCTTGGCCAACGATTGAAAACGAATATATCCTGATATCCCGCTATAATATGCGTCATCGGGTTAAGCAAGATAAACTGCTTAACCACGTCGGGAAGAATAGAAATTGGGTAAACGATAGGTGTGAACCAAAACCAAAACTGCATTAAAATTCCGCTAAGCTGCCCTACATCCCTAAAAAAAACATTTAGAACCCCTAAAATCACGCCGAGGGAAACCGCCAGCAGCAATTGCAGCATTAATAGTGGCAGCAAGGCAAACAAACTAAAATTAGGCCACAAACCTGATAGCATCAGAAAAATGAAAAATAGAAACATCACAATACAAAAGTTAAGCAAACTGCTTGAAACAATAATAATAGGTAAACACAAACGTGGAAAGCTCAGTTTCTTTAACATATTTGCATTATCAATAAACATAGTTCGGCAGCGATTGATAACCTCGGCGAAAACTCCCCAGGTTAATACACCGGAACAAATGTAAATGCCGTATGCAAAACTGTTGTCAACACCTTCTAACCGCGCCTGCATGAGACTCGTAAAAATCACAACATATATAACAATTGTTGATAGCGGTGTTAATATACTCCACAGTATTCCCAATAATGAGCCGTTACGGTATTTCGCATCAAACTCCCTGCGTACACTACCCCTGATAAAGCCCCGGTATGAAATCAACGATTGAATTTGTGCATTAACTTTCATGTCTTACTCTTTTACCATTTAGAAAGCAGATAACTGTATACCCTACTCTGCATTCAAAGAAAATACTGACTAGAGGTCTCTGCTTCAACATTAAAATAGTCATGGCCAGCCGTCTTAGGCGAGTATGATTACTACGGCTTTCTTGCGACAATAGCCTGACTCTTTGGCATAAAGCCGTCTAAAATAGACTTTATCTTTTCACCATCCTCTAGTGATAACAAGTGTTCCCATGTCTTAGTCCAGTTTGCAAGCAGCGGATGAGGCGGCTCACTGCCTAACTCTTGCTTACAACCCCAAAAAAAGACCCACCACATCGACCAATAAAATCCGTAGCTCTCTACTTTTTCTATCACTAAACCCGATGCCTCGACCATATTGATAAATTCGTCTCGTTCGATGATACGCACATGGTTTGGCTTTTCGAAATAAGACTGCGGTGCCAAGCCCTCTGCCTGTAGATGCTCTGCAACAGGATCTGGCACAGTCAATAAATATTGAGCTCCTGACTTCCCAACTCTCACCAATTCGGCTAAAAATGCTTGAGGATCATCAACATGTTCCATAACTTCCATCGCAATAACTTTACTGGCAATACAATCATCGAGGGGTAAAGGGTTTGCGTCGCTGACTATTGGCGTAAGACTCTTTGCATTCGTGCCAGTTAATTTTCTTTCTGTGACGGCAACATTATCTGCGTCTATGTCTGCAAACATGATATCTGCACCACGCTCAGCACAAAATTCCAAAAATGGGCTATCACCACAGCCTACATCTAGAACAACATCGTCTTCCGATATAGGGAAACCTTTAAATAGCTCATCATTATCACTATTAAACCAACCGCTTAATAAGGTATCTTGAAAAATAGGGGGAAAATCCGGCTCTGTCGATTGAACCGGCTCTGTAGTCGCCGCTGAAGAAGCAGTTTCTTGAAAGCGAGACACTAACCATAGACCTATACGAACCAATAACTTTTTCATTGTTTCACCTAAATACACTCTATTATGATTTTTGAATACTATTGTGGCCACGAATTTTAAAAAGAGCCTTAAAAGCCAAAAGCAAGGAGACACTGACCTTTCTACGCAAGCCCAAAGCGGAAACCAGCTGCCAACACATGCTATATAATGGCTTTAATAATCGCTGTCTAACGCGGCTGTATGCGTGTGCATTAATACGTTCACAATCAGCAACAACTATTCTCATTTGAGCCTCAGCGACCCGGAGAGAACAATGCGAACGCAAATCTTCAGTAGCTTTTTCCGAGCGCCTTGCATAGGCCTTTGAGTCAGTTACTGCTTCTATATAACTTGCATGATAGCTTGCCACTAGGCTCTCCCAATCGATCCTACGTCGAAAAGCTCTTAACAAGAGCCTTGGGTCGTGTGGCCAATGGATCCATTCATTGCTCGACTTAATAACAAAACTATTTTCGTGATTAATGTAGTCCTCCATGCCACTGTGGTCCGGAGCGACGGCAGGCTTACCCGCAGACATAAACTCCATTAACGGTAAGCATTGCCCCTCTCCATAAGCAGAATTGACAACATAAGTTGTCGCAGAAATTAATCCTGCGTAATCTGAATCAGATAAATAACCTTGTATAAGAACAACACGACATGCAAAGGGCATGAGTTTCGGCAACTCACCTGCTACCTCCCGAAAGCAAAAATCAGGGTCTGCATGGGTGAGCTTTAACACTAGTGTCGCGCCCGACTCACCTCTATGCGCCCAACAAAATGCATCCAGTAAATCCTGCCAATTCTTACGAGCATCGTTTGGGTTAAATACAGATGTGTAAACCACACCAGATAAGCTAAGTGAGTTAATGCTTTTCGGCTGCCCTGCCCCCCTCATATCTTCTTCTAAATTGGCACTATCTACCATCCAGCCATCAAAAGTAATCGTGAGCGGTTGAATCAAAAAAGAGGATGACTCTTTATTGGAATATTGACGAAACTCATCCCAAAGTGGCGCAGGTATACTTTTGATAGGATAATCACCCCCAACCGCAGACCTAACGGCCCTACATGTATGCTCAGAATGCGTGATCGAGATGCCATATTTAAGAAGCTCAGCAGCCCAGTTGTTTTTCTCATCACCACCCCACATTTCATTTGGAATCGTACTGTACTCCCACGCAAACACAGGAATTGTAGGGCAAAGCAAGTTATTAACTGTCTTATGTGGAGGAGTAAAACTTAAAAAAACACAACTCTCACCCATGCGAGACGCCCAGCGATAGATAGAATCGACCTCTGGATGAACCTTGTCGACCAGAAGAACTGGTCCTATACGCTCTAGCATTGGTTTAAACTGTTGCATAACAAAGAAATAGCTGTAATCCGTCAGCCCAAGCGATGACGCAATAGACCCTCGACTCGACTCAGCATAAACGATAAAAATCATAGATAAAGCTCCAGTCTATACACGCCTAAGTCAACGAAATATCCTTTTATCACAATAATTTCACCTGTTTCAAAAAGATCTCTAGCTTCGCCTTAATAAGAGAAGACGCTGTATATTTTTTTACATTTTCCTGTGATGCCAAACATTTTCTTTCGTATCTTGAGCGATCGGTTGTTGCACAAGAGTAACTATTTTCGAACTGCTCTACCAGTGACTCCCAATTCACCCTATAACTTGTTGCTCTCTTTAGCAGCCTTGGATCATGCGGCCATATAGATGGCTCTTTTGACGAGGCCACGACGAACGAGGACTTTTCATCTATATAATCGGCCATGGCAGTATGCTCCGGAGCTATGGCAGGTACACCCGAAGCCATAAATTCCAAGAGGGGTAAACAAAGCCCTTCCGCGGACGAGGCGTTAACATAGTAACTGGTATTTTCAATCAATTTTCTGAAACTATTGTCCTGCAGAAATCCATGTACTGCTATAACCCGGCATCGAACATTACCAATTTGCTGGAGTAAAAAATGCAACCGCCCCATCATCGAAGACAAGTGTTGATGTGTCACCTTCAGAATAAGCGTTGCTTTTTCATTTTCGGAAAAAACATAGCAAAAGGCTCTAACAATATCTTCCCAGTTTTTTCTTGCGTCGGCGGGGTTAAAAACTGTGGTATAGATTAGCCCGCTCACATCGAGAGAAACCGTATGATTGCAGGGTTGATCTGTAACCCGCCTGTCCCCCGAGCGATCAAGGATAACGAGTGACTCTAAGCCAATAGCCATCGATCGAGCATCAAAATCATACCCTGGGGGCGTCAAGTCCAAACCGACAAAACGGATAATATTGCTGGGGGGCACATCGTTAAAATCTAAGTGATATTCTGTGCTTTCTGCTGATAGAGTAAAGCCCTCTACAACACCACCTATGTTAAGTGAAATTTCCTTACCGACAGAAGCACCAAAGCCTCTTGCGCGAAAACTGACCTCAATATCACCACTTATCTTTGCCTGCAAAAAAAGCCAAGGTGTTTCCATCCTTGACCATGTCCCCCAGCCCTCCGCATGGTAAAAGCCACCCAAGAAAGCGCTGTCGGTATGTTCATGATCAAAAACAAACTGTAATGGTTTTCCGCTCCACGGCTCCAGTTTAAAATTTAATGTCCCACAATCAATTTCAAATTTTTCTTCTGTAATAGCGTAGGCATGGCTATCAATAACATTTCCCTCGACATCCAATTTCAGGCTTCGCTCTGTAGCCAAAACGCTATTTTCCGGCAGTTCAGCAGCATAACTATCCCAAACAGGCACCGCGATATCACTCACATGATAATCTGCCCCCATTTCCTTCCTAACAACTTCGCGAGTGTGCGACGATAGGCAGATCAAACCTATATGGCGATCCAGCACATACCGCCAATCATTTCGCTTATCCCCATCCCAGCTTTCATTCGGGATAGTATCAAACTCCCACGCGAGTACACAGAATGCCTTCAACGGGTAGACATCAGGTGCAACATGTGGAGGACAAAAGAAAACGACCACGCAATCAACACCGTTAGCTGTTGATAATTCATAATTTGTTGCAATTTCTTCTTTTGAATGTACTGTTACAATCTCACCAAATTCAGAAAATACGTCTTTGAACTCTTTGTAGACAAAATAGTAGCTATATTCCGGCATACCTAGACTATGTTTGACATTTCTTTCATTAACTTTTGTATAGAGTAAGAACTTCATTTTGAACTCATTTTAATATCGCTACTGTTTAAGCCGTCATCATAATGCAAAGATTTGTAAACAACAGGTAGCCCCAACAAGTGAGACTTCGTAGGCTTGTAAATTATCTAGAATATAATCACTCGAGTGGGCTAATATCAACTCAGTTACCGCTAGCGACGAAACCTTTTCTCAACATGCTGAAAGGTAAACTCACTACATATAAGCACGCCTATCAACCCAAGCACTAAAACTACTAAGTTCTCCATTCGTCCATCTAAATGAGGAAAACCAACACCCCATGTAGCTTTAAAAAGTATAAAAACAATCATATGCGAAAGGTAAATCGAATACGATCTAGAACCAAAATAACTCAGAATACGACTATTTTTTGCCCATCTACCAAACATGCCTATATCGAATGTAGCTAAGAATACGATAAGGGCAGATATTGCTGCCACCATACTTAAGCCATATATTTCAGCTGTTGCAGCTGGACTCAGTATTACCGAAGTCCACCAGAACAATGATAATAATAGTCCGTATGATAAGAGCCTAATTAAAAACTTATTATTATGGATAAAAATTGAAAGCGTTGAATATTTTTTGCTAATAGAGAAAAGGCCTATAAGCACGCCCCAACATAAGCCGTCAACTCTAAAGTGCCAGCCATACGACAAAAAGGGCCTTTTAACAAAGAAAAGACCGATTATGATAATAATAGCACTTGCTAACAATACTCTTCTGGGTAGAAATAAAAACAGCAAAGGATAAATGAAGTAAAACTGCTCCTCAAGCGACAAGCTCCAATAGTGGCTGTTCAAATAGAAAAAGCTAAAACATCCAGAGCTGCTTGTATCTTCAATACAATACGACGAGTATAAGTTCATAACATTCATCATAGAAGCAACTATTGGCTGCAGCGTGTTAACAAAGTTCCGCTCTGGCCCAAATGGGTACCCCATAAAGTAGACGTAGATAGAGATCAGTACCAACCAAAACCATGCCGCGGGCAACAATCTATATGCTCGTTTTAGCCAGAAATCTGCCAGTACTTTTTTACTTGATCTATTTCCCCTGGCATAAACCCTTGTAAGCAAACTCCTTGTAATAACAAAGCCCGAAACAACAAAAAATAGGTCAACCCCTACAGTGAAGTTAAACGTAGAGTTTATACGCATTAGTAATGACGAGGGATTAGGCAGGAGCATAATCACATGAGCCAAGATTGTTGCCCCTATTGCCACTGCTCGCAAAACCTCGATATCACGATTTTTATCCAAGAATCACCCGATACAACAACAGATTTATTTTGTCATTCAGTCTAACAAAAGCCTCGCTTTCGTACTAACGTTTAATGGTTGGCTCATTGTATCTATCACCTATTGTGATGCGACATATAAAAACCCCAGCCATAAAAAAACCCCGTAAGCGTTAGCTTACGGGGTCTTAGAATAAAAGCCTGACGATGACCTACTCTCACATGGGGAAACCCCACACTACCATCGGCGAGGAATCGTTTCACTACTG